>DATDUY010000303.1:0-5033 GCA_035290165.1 Sulfuricurvum sp.
GGCTCCTCTTGCTCGATGCAGAGCAAAATTCCCTCACATTTTTCTTCAAACTGCTCTACGATTTCCCGATAACCGACATTAAATTCGGTAGCGTGCCATCCCATATCTTCTAATATTTTATCGGAAAACTCGGCGATACCATCACCACTCGTGTCATCGTATAAAGCACGTTTTTGGTTATATCCGATAATACTTTGCCATGCACCGGAAGCTTTGATAAGGAGCCGATCATCATCTTCTACAATACGGTAATCTTTTCCGAGCATTTCAGAAATAGGTCGGGATAAATTTGTAGCAAGGGGAGACAATGGGGGAATTGAACCTTCATAAATTGCGATTAGATCAGGTTTAAACGGCTCAAAGACGATTTTACCGTCATAACGAACGGCGAACCGTTTTGCCGAGTTGGCGGCACGTAAAAAATCATCTTTGGCAACGATAATGATCTCTTTAAAAAGGTTGAACTTTTTCATTAAAAATGCCTCTTTTTTTTGGGTGAATTGTAGCATGGGATCGTCGCACCATCCTTAGTGAACGATTTAGCATAAGGATATAAGGGTGCGCTAATTTATTTTTATGCAAAAGTGGAGTATAATTCGCCAAATTTTAAGCCTATGAGCTTACTCTAAGGATACCTTTATGGCATTGAGCGTCTACTACGATAAAGATTGTAATATCGAATTAATCAAAAGCAAAAAAGTGGCAATGATCGGTTTTGGATCACAAGGTCATGCACACGCGGAAAACCTTCGCGATAGCGGTGTTGAAGTTGTTGTCGGTCTTCGCAAAGATGGTAGCTCATGGGCAAAAGCGGAAGCTAAAGGGTTCAAAGTTATGACCGTTGCAGATGCATCTGCGTATGCTGATGTTGTTATGATCCTTCTTCCGGATGAAAACCAAGCAGAAATCTACAAAAATGAAATCGAGCCGAATTTGAAAAACGGTGCAACTATTGCATTCGGTCACGGGTTCAACATCCATTACGGACGTATCCACCCTCGTGCAGATATCAATGTAACAATGATCGCTCCTAAAGCTCCGGGTCACACCGTACGTTCTGAGTTCGTTCGCGGCGGCGGGATTCCAGACCTTATCGCAGTAGGACAAAATCCAAGCGGGACAACAAGAGAGCTTGCACTTTCATACGCATCGGCTATCGGTGGCGGACGTACGGCGATCATCGAAACCACGTTTAAAGACGAAACCGAAACCGACCTATTCGGAGAGCAAGCAGTTCTTTGCGGCGGTGCGGCATCTCTCGTTCAAGCGGGATTCGAAACATTGACAGAAGCGGGTTACGCACCTGAATTGGCATACTTCGAGTGTCTACATGAGCTTAAACTTATCGTTGACTTGATGTTCGAGGGCGGGATCGCGGATATGCGTTACTCGATCTCTAACACTGCAGAATACGGTGACTATGTCAGTGGTAAACGTGTTATCAACGCGGAATCAAAAGCGGCAATGAAAGAGATTCTTAAAGAGATCCAAGACGGCCGTTTCGCAAAAGATTTCATCCTTGAAGGTCAAGCGGGTTATCCTCGTATGAACGCTGAGCGTGCAAATGCTCGTGCATCATTGATCGAGCAAACGGGTGTAAAACTACGCTCTATGATGCCGTGGATCTCTAAAAACAAAATCGTTAACCAAGCTACAAACTAATTCCCCTTTTTCAGAGCGGTACGCTCTGAAAACTTCTACAGAAAGAGGTTCCTTCTTTTATGAAAAAACAGCCTCTTTATCAAAAATATCTCTCTTTAAAATATATCGGATGGGGACTTTTCGGTCTCGTTATCTTTCTCACAGCACTTTTAATCGGCTATTTCATAGGGTTTAATCAAGCAGAAGAGGAACTTGCCCGTGAGCGGAAGCAAACGCAGCATCTGGTGAAACAAATCGAACAAATCGCTGCTATTGATGAGCGGTATACACCTCCGTCTAAAACCAAAGAAGCAGCTTACGACAGTGAGATAAAGCGACTTCAAAAAGAACTGCAAGCCTTGTTAGAGGAAGAACACAGACGTGAGCCGATAAAGCCCCAGCATGAATATGCACCGAAAGAGCCCAAAGCTTCACCGCCTCCGGCAGCTTTACGTCCAAAACGACTCGAAGGTGCTCCTGCAAAACTGGTGATTATTATCGATGATGTCTCATACGCTCGGGATGTTAAAGCGATCCAATCGACAGGATTACCGTTGGTGATGTCCTTTTTACCGCCAAGTCCAAGACATGCTGAATCGGCGCAGTTCGCACAGCGGCAAAGTCGATATATGGTACATTTGCCTCTTGAAGCGATTGATTTTAATGATGAAGAACCTTTTACTCTTCATGTTGGTGATTCAGAAGAGACGATTACAAAACGGATAGCGGAGCTTAAACATCTTTTTCCTAATGCCCGCTATTTTAATAACCATACAGGCTCCAAGTTCACGGGAGATCGAGATTCAATGGAGAAACTGATTCGTCTTCTCAAAAAAGAGGGGATACAGTTTGTAGACAGCCGAACTATCGGTAAAACGAAAGTGCCGGAAGTCTCCGCTTTGCTGGGGATGCGCTATATCGGGCGAGATGTTTTTCTCGATCATCAAGACGGTGTCCGTAATGTCAAGCGTCAGATTAAAGAGGCGGTAGAGAAAGCAAAACGCCACGGTACCGCTATCGCAATCGGACACCCCCGCCCTGATACGATTCAAGCGCTTATAGAGTCCAAAGAGCTTCTCAGCGAAGTTCAGCTGGTTGGAATTGAGCAAATCTGACAATTTGACATAGTTTTTACACTTTTCCCTGCTATCTGATATTGTTATGCATATTGAGATTAAAAGAGACTCCATGGACAATACGCTATCTTTTACTATTCCCGAACTCTCTTCGATGAAACACTACCCTGAAAAACTCTATTATCGGGGTAATGCAGAGTTGCTTCAACGTCCGAAAATCTCCATCGTCGGGACACGTCGCCCCAACCCCTATACGCGTGCTATGACGTATGAACTTTCCAAAAAACTATCCCTTTCAGGGATGATTGTCGTTAGCGGTGCCGCCGCAGGAGTTGATCGTATCGCCCATGAGGGTGCAGGTGCGGAAAATACTATTGCAATTTTGCCGTGCGGTATTGATATACGTTATCCTGCGGCTAATTCAGAACTTATAAAAGCGATCGAGAAGCGGGGGCTGTGTATCAGTCAGTTTGAGGATGGATTTGTGGCACGTGATTGGAGCTTTGTTATCCGTAATGAAGTTGTGGTCGCGTTAGGGGATGCATTAATCGTAACCGAAGCGGATATCGGAAGCGGGAGTATGCGTAGCGTAGAGTATGCATTGGCAATGGAAAAACCGATCTACGTCCTTCCTCACCGACTTCATGAGAGTGCCGCTACCCGTCAACTGTTGGCGGAGGGTAAAGCCGTGGCGATTGATGAAATAGACAGTTTCGTCACTGTTATGAGTCAAAAAGGGAGAAACGGGATCGAAGATACACCGTTTATCGCCTATTGCCGTAATAATCCGACGTATGAAGAGGTAGTAGGAAAATTCCCGAGTGAAATTTTTGAAGCGGAATTGTTAGGTGTGATTGAAGTGAGAAACGGAAGAGTCGCAGTAGTGTAATCAGGACTCAGTGCCCTGATTGTCCTGTTTGTACTTCGTATCCGTAATGTTTTACGAGATAGTTGATAATGGTTTGTTGATCCTCTTTGCCGATAGGGGCTTTGAACTCATTCGCCATTTTTTGGACGGTTCCTGTCCAATAGGGGCGGCTTTTTTTCCCTTGGTTGAGGATATAACCCCACGAGTGGCAGATGAGGCAGTATTGCTGTGCCACTTCATCGTGATCCCCTTTTACCATGGGATAATCGATATAGGGCATTTCGATCGGTTTGGCAACTTGAGCGAACGCGGATGCTGCCAAAATGAGAGTGAGTAGGAATAATTTTTTCATAGTAGAGCCTTAGACGATTTTAACGTTGACACTGTCAACAGCGTTGTACTGGTATCCGCCGGCATTCCAGCCGATTTCATTGACTTGCGGCTGAATATTTCCGATACGATTAATAGCGCGAACCATAATCGTGTATTCCCCTTTTGCTTTTGGTTCCCATTGGTAGACCCAAGGACGATAGGCATATTTGCCGTGATCTTTTTGAAGTGCGGTAGCGCTCCAGCTTTTCCCGCCATCGGTGGAGATCATCACCTCTTTGATCCCTTTACCCTGATCGAATGCAACACCTGTTACTTTGACGCGTGAACCTTTTTTGATAACGGTGTTCGGAGTAGGATAGCCGATAACCGATTTGACTTTCATTTCGGCAATCGGTTTGCGTTTGTATTCGAAATCGCTTCCGGATACGACACATTCGCAGTCATTATCGGGGACAGTATAGGCAACGTCCATAAAGAAACTTTTGCGGTATTCATCCATAACGGTGATCTCAGAGAGCATCTTAACCCAGCTGTCCGAGAAGTGACCCGGAATGACAAGACGAAGCGGGAAACCGTTGAGATAAGGGAGATCTTCGCCGTTCATGGCATACGCTACGATCAATTCTCCGCTGAGAGCCTCATCAATCTCCATTTCACGGAAAAATTTCGGTGTCTCATCCATGGCAGGTTTTTCCAAACCGTTAACACCGACCCATCGAGCTGACCCTTTTACTCCGGCCATATGTAAAATATCTTTGAGGCGAACACCTCTCCACACGGCACATCCCATAGCGCCATGTCCCCACTGAACACCGTGCGTTGCGGGACCGACACCGGCAAAGTATCGTCGGCTGTTACCGCCGCACTGGAGAACAGAGGTGATCTCAACGGGTTCAAATTTACTTTTTAGATCATCGACACTGAGGGAGAGAGGTTTTTCAACAGACCCTTTGACTACGAGACGAAATTCATTGAGATCAATATGCGTCGGGATATCGGGCATGTGCCATCGGACGAAAAATTGATCGTTCGGTGTGATCGGCTGGGTAAAAATGTCACGCGGCGACTCAAGAAGCGGAGGACGGTCAGAGATGGTTTTAAGCGGCTTTTTTTCG
>DATDUY010000304.1:0-9937 GCA_035290165.1 Sulfuricurvum sp.
GCTGAGTGTTGCAGCCGTCTACGGTATTGGAGAGGATAAAAATATTACCCCGATCGATCTTAGAGCATTCGATGAGGGTAAAAACTTAATGATCACCGATATGGAAGATGAGATAATGAGTGAGGAGTGCAAGGAGAACGCTCTGAAGCATGGGATCAAAGGGATTTATGCGCTCCCTTTGAAAAGCAGCACCTTTACCGAAGAGGTTATCGGAGTTCTGAGTATCTGTACAGGGCGCGAAAACGGGTTTAGTATCGAAGAGCAGAAAATGATCGAAGAACTTTCCGGCGATATAGGATTTGCTCTTTATTCGTTTACGCAACAGCAGCAGATTGATACGCTTCATGAAGAGCGGTTAAAAAGTTACCAAAATTTTATCGATGCTATGGTGAATATGATTGAACAGCGTGATACCTATACCGCAGGACATACGGTGAGAGTTGCCCATTATGCCGAGTTGATTGCCAGAGAGATGGAACTTCCCGAAAAAGAGATTCAATTACTTGTTGAGTCGGCGAAACTGCATGACATTGGCAAAGTTGTCACCCCTGATTCGATATTGCTGAAGCCCGGAAAATTGACCAAGCTTGAATATGAACTGATTAAAGAGCATGCAAGGGCAGGATATGAAGTTCTCTCAACCGTCCATTTGTATAAAGAACTGGCGGATATTATGATCGACCATCATGAGCGCTATGACGGAAGCGGTTATCCCTACGGTAAAAAAGGGGGAGAGATTTCGATGTTGGGGCATATTATGGCCGTTGCCGATTCGTTTGACGCGATGACAACCAACCGCATTTATAAACCCCGAAAAGAGATTGAGGAGTCGTTGATTGAGTTGAATGAGCTGAGCGGTAAATGGTACCATCCGGCGGTTGTCAATGCTGCATCCAAAGTACTTGCCGATGTTACCATCGATACATCGATCACCCAGATGGGTTCCACTGCTCTCGAAGAAGAACGGATGAGTTATTTTTTCAAAGACCGATTGACAAAACTTTACAATGAGGATTATTTTGCTATGACGTTTAACGGACGTTCCCGCCATCCGAAACCGCATAAACTTTGCCTTATTTCATTGGTCAATTTTCATCATTATAATAAAGCGCATGGTTGGGAAGGGGGAAATGAGCTTATTTCAGAATTTGCCGATTATTTAACTATGAAATTGCCGGAATATCTGATTTTCAGAATATGGGGCGATCGATTTGTAGTGGCCGATTTCGAAGGGGACATAGAAGCTTTGATATTAGAGTCGTTGCTCTCTTCAAGGGGTGTTGGGACAAAAACAAAAGAGATTTTGAATATTCCCGATAATCTGGAAGAGCTTATGAATGACTAACTTTCCATTGATTCTCAACCACTAATGTATCCCTGCTGTAAATTCGTCCGATAAATTTATCCCCGATTTGGTAGGTTGCTACCCCTTTCGGGGTACCGCTCATAATAATATCCCCATCTTCAAAGCTCATAAAGCTTGCTATCTCCTCTACCATTTCTAATGGTTTGTAGATCATCAGTTCATACGTCGCTTCTTGTACTAAAACACCGTTGATATGGAGTGTCATCCGCAGCGATTCGAGCGGAGCACTAAAGGGGACAAACTCTCCGAACACAGCCGATCCGTCAAACCCTTTTGCCCGCTCCCACGGAAGTCCTTTGGATTTAAGATGATTTTGGAGATCTGCTTTAGTGAGATCGAGACCGAATCCAATCCCCGCTATTGCTCCGCTCATCATTAGAAAACAGATCTCCCCTTCGAAACGGGTATCGGGTGAAACGAACAGAAGCGTATCCGTGATAGCGGAGTTAGGTTTATTAAAGACCACCATAGAAGAGGGGATTTCATTGTTCAGCTCGTAGATATGCTCGACATAGTTACGCCCGATACAGACTACTTTGGAAGGGGTGATGGCGGTGCCGTTATAGTGAATGATTTTCATTTATCTCTCTCCATATCGGTATCTCATCTTCTTCGGGTCTCCCTGCAAGTTCAAGGGAGGGGGTGTAGTTTGCCTTGTACTCCAAACTTTGACACCCTTTGACGTAGTAGCCTAGATAGATCCATTTGAGTCCCAAGCGGCGAGCAAACTCTATTTGTTGTAATAGGGTGTAGCGTCCGAGAGATTGGCTGTTGTAGTCGGGATCATAGTAGCAATACAACGCACTGATCCCCTCTTCTAAAATATCGATGAGATCGATGGCAATAAGCTTTTCCCCTTCAAAATAGAGCACTTCAAAACCGAAATCACCATGACCTTGAACAAATGAGGCGTAGTAATTTTTCGGATCGCTTTTAGGCTCATCCCAATCGCGGGTGTGATGCTTATACCGATGGTAACGATCGAAGAGACTTAGGTGTTCACGAGTTAGGGTAGGGTGGCGTATAACGGTAGTTAAGTGGGCATTTTTACGTAAGATTCGACGATCCGATTTTCTAAACGGGTAGCGTTCGACATCAATTTTTAGACTCTCGCATGCACGGCACTCCTGACAGATAGGACGAAAATACATCGATCCGAACCGTCGCCATCCTCGCAATATGAGCGCTTCGCATTGTTCTTTAGAACACTCTTGGATCACTTTATAATGGATGCTTTGGGTATTCCCTGAAATATACGAGCACGGCTCATGGAGAGCACACTCTTTTAAAATAGTACCTGTGTTATTCGTCGTCATCTTTGCGGCTAAGGGAGATGAGTACACCTTCAATCATTTCATCGATATCTCCATCGAGAATAGTGCTGATGTTCGAATAGGGGATTCCTGAACGGGTGTCTTTGACCTGTTGATACGGAGCGAGGACGTATGAGCGGATTTGATGCCCCCAGCCGTTTTCGCTTTTTTCAATTCCGTCAACCGCCGCTTGTTTTTTCTCCATCTCTAACTCATAGAGACGGGATTTGAGCATTTTAAAGGCGGTTGCTTTGTTTTTATGCTGGCTGCGGTCATTTTGACACTGTACGACGATCCCTGATGGTATATGGGTGATACGGATAGCTGATTCGGTTTTGTTGACGTGCTGCCCCCCCGCACCCGATGCACGGTAGGTATCGATACGGATATCACGGTCTTCGATCTCGATATCAATATCATCGTCGAGTTCAGGGGAGACCATAACGGAGGTGAAGCTGGTGTGGCGTTTGGCGGCAGAATCATACGGGCTGATACGAACGAGGCGGTGAATACCGTTTTCGTTTTTAAGATAACCGTAGACATTGACCCCTTTTATCAGAAGTGCTGCATCTTTGATCCCTGCCTCTTCACCGGCTTGATAGTCGAGTATCTCTACGCTAAAATCATGTCGCTCCGCCCAGCGGGTATACATCCGTAGCAGCATCGATGCCCAGTCTTGGGATTCGGTTCCCCCCGCACCCGGATGAATGGTGACAATGGCATTATGAGAGTCGTGTTCGCCCGATAGGAGCACTTCAACTTCCATCGATTTAACATTGTTTTCCAATGCTCCTGCATCGGCGAAAAGGGATTCGATGGTCTCTTCATCTCCCTCTTCTTTTGCCATATCGTACAAATCGACGGCATCACCGAGGGTATGAAATGTTTTGGAATATTTGGCTAAACGGCGCTCTAACTGTGTTTTCTCTTTTTGGATAACCCCAGCGGCAGCTGCATCGTTCCAAAAGCCGTCCGTGTTTTCAAGTGCTTCAATTTCGCTCAAACGTTCATTGATATCTTGCGGACGGACAACATCGGTGACGTTTTGCATTTTAATCGTCAATGTTTTAAGTAATTCGGTATATTCGTAATGATCCATAAGTAGGAATACCTTCTGATATATTATAATGCCAATTATATTCTATAGAGGCTAAAATAATGATTATCGCACGTTCTATATCTGAACTTCGCTGTGCACTCGATAACCGAGAAGGGAGTGTTGGATTTGTTCCGACCATGGGGGCGCTTCACATCGGCCATCGAAGCCTGATTGAAGCGGCGCGTAAAGAGAATGATACGGTGGTCGTTTCTATTTTCGTGAACCCGACACAGTTTTTGCCCGGAGAAGATTTGAGCAAATATCCCCCCCGCGAAGAGGCTGATTTTAAAATCTGCGAGATCAGCGGTGTCGATATCCTTTTTTACCCCGATGTAAGCGCGATGTACGGTGAAGATGAGGTGCGAATATGTGCACCTGACGTGAGGGGTTATATTCTTGAGGGTGCATCACGCCCCGGCCATTTTGACGGGGTACTGACGGTTGTGATGAAGCTGCTGAATATGGTACGTCCCACTCGTGTCTATTTCGGGAAAAAAGATGCTCAGCAGCTCGCACTTATCACCCAAATGTGTCACAACTTTTTTATGAATATCGAGATTGTTCCTATGGAGACGGTTCGAGAGGCGGATGGCTTGGCGCTATCGAGCCGCAATGTCTATTTGAACAGCTCCGAGCGTCAAGAAGCGTTGAAACTCTCAGCGGCACTCAAACGGGCAACGAAGATGCTTATGCAGGGAAACACTAAAAGTGCCGAGATAAAAGAGGCAATGGAAGCTATACTTGAGCCTTTGGATGTCGAGTATGCGGCGATCGTCAATCGTCGTTTTGAGTCGATCGATGAGGTGGTAATCGGCGATACCATCGTATTGGTTGCGGCACGCGTCGGAACGACCCGCTTAATTGATAATGTATGGATGTAATATGAAAAAGTATCTATCGATAGCTCTTAGTGTTATTCTCCTGAGCGGATGTGCTCCCAAAATAGGGAAAGATATTTGTATTGAGCCGCAAGGGAATTTACGTTGGGAAAATACCCAGACTGAAATGGTGCTGGGGGTATTGTCCCTTTTGGGGATTTCGAAAAAGAGCGGAGATATCCGTTTGGGGAGCGATTTAAAAGTTCTGAATAAATGGCACAGCGATATTCGGATCGTATCGCTTACCTATACCCTTACCGATAATCAAGAGGTGATAGCACGAGGGGGAGCAAAAACGGAGGGGGGAGACTCTATTTTAATCCCATCAGAGGGTCAAAAAATGATCCCTTTGGAATTTCGTATCGATGCAAAACAGCTGAGCAGCAATCGTGTTCTCGGAATACTGCAATCGAAGCGTAAGCTTTTTGTGAAAGGGGAAGCGGTTATCGAAGTGTGGGGGATACAGAAACATCACCTTTTTGAAAAAGAGGTGACTCCCATCATTCAAAAAGCCCTTACGGGTGTGTAATTACTTCCGGTGAAGCGGCTGCGGCAGCTACGACTGAGGGATCGGGAAGAAGATACTTTTCCTCTACCATCAGATCGACAATCGCTTTAAAAACCGGTACGGCAGTAATAGAGGCAAAATAGACGGTGCGCGGTTCGATCACGGTAATTCCGATAGTGTAGTTGTGTTTGGCGTCATTTGCAAAACCGATAAACGAGGTGTGGTAGCTGTTAACATACGCACCGTTTTTGGCAATATGTGCCGTTCCCGTTTTTCCTCCCACTTGAATCCCCGGTGTTTTAGCAACGGTTCCCGTCCCTTCATTGACGGTTTTGATAAGGATTTGTTTCATCCTCTCTGCTGTGGCGGGTGAAATAACCTGAATAGGGGCTTGTATCTGCATCGGAATGGTACGACCGTTATCATCATAGAGTGCTTCGACCACCATTGGATTAATCAGTCTCCCTCCGTTATTAAAGACATTGAATGCTTTGACCAACTGCATCGGGTTGGCACGCATTCCGTAGCCATACGAGGTGATCGCTTTGTAGAGGTAGTTGTTCAACTGGGCGGAACTTGGGATCGATCCCCGTTTTTCATACGGCAGATCAATACCGCTGAAATGGGTAAATCCGAATCGTTTCAGCCCTTCGGTATATTCGGCACCGTTTAGTTTTTGAGCCAGTTGGGCGATACCGATATTGGAAGAGTGGACGATTACATCTTCTGCACTGATCATACTGAAAGCATGTTCATCCACAATCGTTTTGCGTCCCATGGTGAAGCGTCCGTTATGTCCGTTGACCATATCATAGGGGTTGATAAGTCCTCGATCGAGCATAAGGGCAAAAATAATCGGCTTGATAACCGATCCGGGTTCATAGCTGTATTCGATGGCATTGGCATTAAGTGAAGGGTAATCTTCGGTGCGAATACGGCTCGGGTCAAAACGGTTTGAACTGGCAAGGGCAATAATTTTCCCGCTATTAGACTCCATAACGGTGGCGATAATCTCATCGGCTTGAAGCTGCTCTTTGATTTGATCGGTTATTGTTTCCACACGGGATTGGAGCATAATGGGAATATTGAGTTTCACGGTCAGACCGTTGATCTGTCGTTTAGCTTGGCTTTGTTTGTTTAAAATTAGATATCCGTTGACATCGCGCAGCGCTTTTTGGGTTTTGTTTTGTTGAGGGTTAAGCTCTTCATCAAAAAATTTCTCCAACCCTTTGATCCCATAAACTCGGGTATATCCCCCTTCTTCAATTTTACGAGGATAGCCCAAAAGGGGAGTGAGAAGTTTACCGTAGGGGTATTGACGCGCTTCGCCGCTCTCTAAGATATTTAACCCTTGCAAAATACGTTCACCCGATGGGGTTTCATATTCGATAAATACACCCAAACGGCGTAATTCAAAGGCAAGAGTTTTGAGGTACATTGCCTCTTTCGGGCTGATGTGATAGCTGAGAGTCACGGAGCCTTTACGGGTATGGAGACGTTCTCGAATCTCGTGCGGCTCGGTTCCGCTGTAGATACTGAAGAGCTGGATGAAAAGTTCTTCTTTGCCCGGATCGATATTGCGGGTATTGACGACCGCTTTATAGAGTTTTTGGGTTGTTGCGATATGAAATCCGTCTGCACTGATAATCGAACCGCGTTGCGCTTTGGCACTGTCTTCAGAGTAAATAGAGGGGATATCCCGCTCATGCAGCGCCGTATAGAGCATAACCGCCAAAAAAATGACGAAACCGAACATGAGAACGAGGAAAAGGGCAAGTATTTTTTTTGATTTATTGGAATGGCGCATAGGTGAGGGTTAAATCACATTTGCGTTCGAGTAATTTCTTTATAGGCATTGAGTGCCTTATTTCGTACTTCAAGCATCAGTTTCATACTGATTTCGGCTTTATCGATAGCAATAGCGGCTTGGTGAAGATCTTTAACCGAGCCTGTCGCGATATCGCTCATCGCCTTCTCGCCGTCAACTTGCATTTGGTTGACGTTACCGAGGGCATTTTTAAGCTCTTGGGCAAAATCGGTACTGCTTCCCTCAGCCGTGTTGCCGCTTTTATTAGCGAGTAAATCGGCGGTGGAAATAGATTTGATCGATTGAATATTAGCCATTTACGGGTTATCCTTGTAATATACTAATGGCACTGCCGGCCATATTTTTTGCACTTTCGAATGCGGCGACGTTCGCTTGATACGAACGTGTTGCTTCGACTAAATCGGCCATTTCGACGACAGGATTAATGTTAGGGTATGCAACATACCCTTTTGCGTCTGCATCGGGGTGAGAAGGGTCGTATTTCATTTTCGGTGCGCTGTCGTCACGGGCGATTTTATCAACAATAACACTCATAATAGCAGGATTTGGTTTTAAACCTGCCAACCCCTCTTTGAGCGGGTCGCTGTAACCGAGTGCCGAGGTTTCATTTTCCAATGCTTTGTTATAGAGTTGATTAAAATCGATCGCTTTAAAAATAACCTCTTGACGACGGTAAGGACCACCCTCATCGGTACGGGTCGTTTGGGCATTGGCAATGTTCGAACTGATGGTGTTGACACGAACACGTTGTGCAGAGAGTCCGTAACCGCTGATGTCAAAGCTATTTAAAAAAGACATACATTAATCCTTACGATGTCTTGCTCGAAGCGTCTATGACACTTTTGAACAAGTTGGAATCTTTTTTGAGGGCAGCGGTAAGGGCATTAAACATCGTGGAATTTTTTGCCATTTCCGTTGTTTCGACATCCAAATCGACGCTATTCCCATCGTTGCGTGCCATATGGCCGTCACGAAAAAACGTTGTCGCTTTAGTAGAACCCGAATCAACCGGTCCCAAATGGGCACCGTTGGTGTGAGCCATTTGGAGCGTCTGAGATTTGTCTCTAAAGATTTCAGCACTTTTTTGAGCCAATGTATCTTCGAAACTGATATCTTTGGGGCGATAGAAAGGGGTATCGGCATTGGCGATATTTCCGGCAATAATATCTTGTCGTGCGGCACGGTAATCCAAAGCGCTTTTCATGAGATCATGTGAGCGTGAAATAGTGAGTCCCATTGCTTTTCCCCCTTTCTCTAAATCTGTTTGGAATACTAAAGCAAAAAACATTCCAATTTGCTTTTATCGAACTCTTTTCGAAAGAACGATATACTTCTAGAAATTATACATTATAAGCGTAAAAATGCCGGATAAAAAACTATTTATATTAACGACAGCGCTGATTACCATAGGGGTTATATGCTCCTATACCCTCTCTGCGTACACGGTTATTTTATTTGAATATAACGACTTTCATTTCGTATTGCGTGAGTTGGTTGTTGCCGTAATCTCGATTTTAATTATGTGGACACTTGCTCAGCTTGATCCCGATATATGGCTTCATCGGTTGGGACTCGGCCTTTTTTTCGGAGGGATGCTTCTGATGATCGTGATGCCGTTTCTCCCCGCATCGCTGGTGAGTGAAGTGGGCGGTGCCAAGCGGTGGATAAAATTATTTGGATTTTCACTTGCCCCCGTTGAGTTTTTTAAAATCGGTTTTGTTTACTTTTTGGCATGGAGTTTTTCCCGTAAACTCGGTCACCACGCTGATATGGGGGTGACGGAGGAGTTTAAACGGTTCGTCCCCTATGCGGCCATTTTTATCATTGTCATGTTTTTGATTGCCTTTATGCAAAATGACTTGGGGCAGGTTGTTGTTTTGGCGTTGACATTGGCGTTTATGCTCTTTTTTGCGGGGAGCAGTTTTCGGTTCTTTATGACGTTGGTCGGTAGCGCGGTAGGTTTTTTCCTCTTTTTTATTTTTACCTCTGAACACCGGATTAACCGTATCCTGTCGTGGTGGGGATCGGCACAAAGTACCGTATTGGCTTTTTTCCCTGAATCGATCGCGCAACATTTGCGGATAGAAAACGCCGAAGAGGCGTATCAAATCGGACACTCGCTCAATGCGATTCACAACGGAGGAATTTTCGGTGCGGGGCTGGGGGGAGGAACCTTCAAACTCGGCTTTTTGAGTGAGGTGCATACCGACTTTGTATTAGCAGGGATAGCCGAAGAGTTTGGATTTATCGGTGTTTTCGGAGTGGCTCTTCTTTTTATTATGCTGCTGCACCGTCTTTTCAAAATTGCTAACCGCTCTCATAACGACACGGCCTATCTTTTTAGTTTGGGTGTTGGGCTTTTAATCACCTTTGCGTTTATGATCAATGCGTACGGTATCAGCGGATTAACCCCGATTAAAGGGATTTCGGTGCCGTTTTTGAGTTACGGAGGTTCGGCGATGCTGGCTTCGGCGATGGGGATAGGGATGGTGCTCATGGTCTCTAAAAAAATTGAATACAAATCGGGAGATAAAAGATGAATCTTATCTTTACCGGCGGCGGAACCGGAGGACATTTGGTAATTGCCCTTTCATTGGCGCAGATCGCGCGAGAACGGGGACATAACGTGATGTTTATCGGTTCCACATCAGGGCAGGATCGTCAGTGGTTCGGAAACAGCACCCTTTTTGATGAAGTCCATTTTTTGGAAACGACGGGGGTTGTGAATAAATCGGGGTTTGGAAAACTCGGTGCGCTGTGGAAAGTGTTTAAAGCCCTTTTACAATCACGTACTTTGATCCGCACCTTTAACGCCGATGCGGTGGTAAGTGTCGGAGGATTTTCAGCGGCACCTGCGGCGCTGGCGGCAGTTGTGAGCGGTGTACCGCTCTACATACATGAACAAAATGCGGTGACGGGAAAATTGAACCGATTGCTCCGCCCGT
>DATDUY010000305.1:0-7384 GCA_035290165.1 Sulfuricurvum sp.
TGGATGGAGTATCCCCGATATCTTTCTTATGATAGCAGCAGGGACACTCTTGGTAGCAGCAATAATTATAGTGGTATTAAAAAAGAAAGAACGCTAAGGACTACAGTGTAATCTGCGTCCCTACCCCCTCAGAGGTGAAGAGTTCGAGCAAGATCGCGTGTTCGATACGCCCGTCGATGATGTGAGCTTTTTTCACCCCTGCATCGACTGCTTCGAGACATGAGTCCACTTTCGGAACCATCCCGCCGCTAATCGTACCGTCGGCTTTGAGAGCTTCGACCTGAGCTTCGGTAAGGGTTGAAAAAAGTTCTTTGTCTTTGTTCAATACCCCCGATGTATCGGTCATAAAGATCACTTTGCATGCGCCAATGGCCGCCGCTATTGCCGATGCAGCAAGATCAGCATTGATGTTATATCCCGGATGACCGACGATAACATCCGCTCCGATAGGAGCGATGACGGGGATAAATCCTTCTTGCAAAAGATTATGGATGACCGAACCGTTCACACTCTCGACGCGCCCTGTGAGACCGAATTTCGCTTCATCTTTGGGTTTGGCTTTTAAGAAATGGGCATCTTTACCGCTGATACCGATCGCTTTGGCACCGTAAGAGTTGAGGAGTGACGTGATCTCTTTATTGATCTCACCGCTGAGCACCATCTCAACGACTCTCATCACCTCTGGGGTACTGACCCGCTCACCGTCGATAAACTCGGTCGGGATTTTAAGATCGGATAAAAGCTGAGAGATACGGCTTCCGCCGCCGTGAACAATGACCACTTTCACACCGACGAGGTGAAGCAGTACGATATCCTGAGCAAATTTGGCTTTGAGTTCATCAGACGTTTGAGCTGACCCGCCGTATTTAATGACAACGATCTCATCACGAAACTCTTTGATGAACGGCATCGCGTCCATCAAGGTTTTGACGGTATCAATTTTTCGCTGCATTTACATAATCCTTCACAGTAGTTATCAACGTCTCGTCCAAAGATATGGAGAGTTCCAAAACGGAAAGGTTGAGCTTTTTAAAAGATGACATTTTAACCAAGTCTTTTGAAGTTACCAAGAGGCTGGTGGCTCCGGTGCGCTTAATAATCATTTCAAGTTCCCCTTGGGTAAAGAAATGGTGATCTTCAAAATAGATTTTTTCTGCTACATCAGGTAAATAGGGATCAAGCCTCTCCGGTCGTGCGATCGCCGTTACCAATACCATTTTTTCTGTCGGTTTTTTTACACTGACGGAGCGGTGGAAAGCTACTTTTTCCATCAGCACTATCGTATCTTTACCCTTCCATAACTGTTCTCTATACGCTCCTGATGGAAGGCAAAAAGGGTTCGGTGTAGGTACCGCGATGAGAAGATCGAGCTTTTTAATAGAGTGTTTCCCGTACCCGTCATCGAGCAATACCACTTCACACCCCATGGCTTTCGCCTCTGCAATCCCCCGCTCTCGGATTTCACTGACAATTATCGTAGCACTGGGGAGAGTCTCGGCATAGAGCATCGCTTCATCGCCGCTTCGTATCACGTCACACAATATCGTTGTTTTATCTTTGACCACAACCATTCCGCTGCTTTGTCGTCCGTATCCGCGCAACACAATCGCCGGTTTATCAAAGTGTTTCGCCAACTCAATCACAACAGGTGTTTTTCCGCTCCCGCCGACGGTAAGATTACCGATACTCACGATCGGTATCCCTAAAGATTTTGGGACACTGCGGCGATAACGCAGGTATGCACCAAAACAATAGATCCAACTGAGAGGCAAAAGTAATAGAGAGAGGATTCTTTGGAACAGCGAAGGGTGATACAGATACCGTTCACCCCATAGTACTAAAAAACGTTTCAAACCCGTGTTGAAGCTACATCCAAAATTGCGTCGCAAATCTCTTCCACTTCTTCATCGCTGAGAGCCGCGTAATTCGGAATGGAAAGTACTTGCTGATAGTTGCGCAGCGCTACCGGAAAATCATTGACACGCAATGAATATTTCGATTTATAATAACTGAGCAAATGGAGCGGTATGTAGTGCAAACCGCACTCGATCCCCCGCGCTGCAAGCTCACGTGCGAAAGAGTCGCGGTTTTTATCGACCTTGATAATATACAATGCATAAGGGTGTTCTTCATTCGCAATCGGAAGTCGGATATGGGGGGCATCCGCCAAACGCTCATTAAAGAGTTCAGCGATTGAGCGCTGACGTTCGATATTCTCATCTTGTTTTTCAAGCTGAATCAATATCGTTGCCGCATCGAGCGGACTCATCATATATTGGCTTCCGATATCGACGACATCATAGATATACCCTAATCCCTCATCTTCGATCACCATCGCATGATTGCGGAGTGATTTGGCACGTTCCATGATCTCTTCATCATCACACACCAACATCCCGCCGTTACAAACGTTACGGCGTAAATGGGGACTGAAATCAAAACAGGTGATATCAGCACCGGTAGAACCGATTTTTTGTCCGTTGTAGGTTGCACCCAGAGCATCAGAGGCATCTTCCACAATTTTGACATCGTACTGTTTTGCCATCGTGTACAACCGATCCAATTCAACACTTTGACCTGCGATATGAGAGACAATCACCGCTTTCAGCTTTTTAGACTTATTTTCAGCCAAATAGGCTTCAAGCTTGTCCAAATCGATCGTAAACGTATCGGGATTGATATCGATAAAAATCGGTTCCGCATCAAAATGGCGGACGACTTCAGGGACAGAAGGGTAGGCATTGATCGAACAAAGAACTTTATCGCCCCGTTTTAAATCAATCGCCAACATTGCCAAATGAAGTGCTGCCGTACCATGTGACGTTGCCAGAGCATAAGTAGCTCCGATATACGATTCAAATGCCGCTTCTAAATCTTCGACGATATTCGGTGCTTCCCCATCCAATACTTCATCAATTTTTTCACGTTCATCTCCGCCGACTTCGACACGGTAAAATGGGATACTCATATTCTCTTCCTTTTCATAGGGTAATATCTCTGGGATAATTAAAATCATGATTGAGCGTTCGTGACGTCAATTTTGCGATAACAGGCATACGCCGTTTAAACTGATTCTTATAAATTCTGTTTACTATCATATCGACTAATTGAGAGTTTTCTCCATCTGCAATCAGTTCCTCAACGCTATGACGCTCTTCGACATAGCGCTTTAACACTCGATCAAGCTGTGCATACGGATAACCGATCTCCGCTTCATCGCTCTGCCCCGCCCACAAATCAGCTGAGGGTGGTTTGTCGATAATCGCCGCAGGAACCCCTAAATAGCGGGCTAATTCGAATACTTCCGTTTTATACAGATCCCCGATCGGATTCAGTGCACTCGCTAAATCGCCATAGAGAGTTCCGTATCCGAGCATCAGTTCGCTTTTGTTGCTGGTCCCCAGTACTAAAGCCCCTTCTCGTGCAGAAATATCGAACAGTGTTACCATTCGTAACCGAGCAGAGAGATTACCTATCCGAAGCGGTGACATATCGGTAGATTCATACGCACGAAGCATCGGCTCAATAGAGTGAGTTTCGGATCGAAGTCCAAATACCTCACACAGTTCATCCGCATCATCGAGTGAGTTTTGAGACGAATAATGTGAGGGCATTTTGATACAGAGTAAATCATCCCCAAACGTTCGATGCGCCAACACCGCGACGACCGCCGAATCGATTCCGCCACTAAGACCCACAACCACTTTGTGCAAACCTGTTTTGCGGACTTCCTGACTCAAAAATTCACTCAAATACCGGCTTATAAGCTCGTATTTACCCACGTATTAACCTTATTTTTGTATTAACTATTTGTATTATAACTAATTATTTTATCAAAGAAGTCAACACTTGGCTAACGAAATACGTGCCAATTCATCCTTATCAAATCCGGCCTTTGCTCTCGCAATACAGTTAATATCTATTTTACGGGGAAAACTGTTGGGATAGTGCTTTTCTATGATCTCAAAATAACTGGAGGTATCTTTCCCTTCCACCGCACAGGCGTATTCAAACCACACATCCCCTTTGCGGACATGATCGATCTCTTCGTCTAAAATAATATGGAGCGCCGCGATAATCTTTTGTATCATCGAATCAGTCGCATGGGGGTGCAATTTACGCAAAATGAGGGGAGTCGCATCCAACCCGTTGGCTTCAAGATATCTCGGCACTACCGCCATCCGCTCATACAAGCCCAATGTCCGCATCGATGCCTCAAACAGCGCATCGTGTACCGGATACTCGCCGTAGTAGCTCCCCAGTTCTTTCAATAATGTCTCAATCATCTCGAAATGGCGCACTTCATCCTCCGCCACAACAAGCCAATCCGATTCAAACGCTTCGTTTAGTCCGCGAAAACGATACACTGCATCGAGAGCTAAATCGATCGCACTGTACTCGATATGGGCAATAGCATGGAGAAGTAAAATTTGCCCATGTGGGGTATTGAGTTTTGTCCGTCTGGGAACCTCTTTAGGATCAATCACCGTACAAAAATCCCGATAGGAAGGGTAGCTAAAAACGATAGGCTTAGTTGCGCAATCTCGTCTGATCTCGCCGCGACGATAGAGATCGTAAAACTCTCGAAAGAGGGCTATTTTCTCACGTGGAGCAGCGGTGGTTAAAAGGGTTTCTAATGTGCTGTAGAGTTCCATAAAAGCCATTATATCGTATACTCTCGATTATGAAATCATCCGAAAAAACCTACACCCTCTATATCCTCAAATGCAGTGATGACACCTACTATACTGGGATTGCTATCGACATAGAAAAACGGCTGACTGAGCACAACACGTCGGATAAGGGAGCCAAATACACCCGTTCCCGCCGCCCTGTGATGCTGATGTATTGCGAATCATACCCCGATAAAAGTTCTGCATTAAAGCGGGAAATCGCTATCAAACGGATGAAACGCTCAAACAAAGAGGCATTATGGCTCGCATGATGTTTATGCTAAAATACACCTAAAAAGAGCCTAATATGGAAATCTTAAAAAGAGCGATGGGTGAGTATCAAACCAACTGCTATATTGTAAAAATCGACAGTAAAGAGATCATTATCGATCCGGGGATGGGGGCGAGTGAATGGGTCATCTCCAATGTCAAAAATCCCGTCGCGATCCTCAATACCCACGGTCATTTCGACCATGTTTGGAGCAACAGCGAGCTCCAATCAAAGCTCAATATTCCCCTCTACACCCCCAAAGGGGATGTAATGCTGTTGCAAAACAGCACGTGGATGCCGGGGCTTCCCCCTTCAACCCCTGATATCGAAGTCGAAGGCGATCAAACCTTTGATATCGGCGGCATCGAAGTGAAATTCCACCATTTTCCGGGGCACTGTCCCGGATGTTCGATGATTGAGATCGGTGATGTGATGTTTAGCGGAGATTTTTTATTTAAAAACTCCATCGGGCGGGTTGATTTTCCCTACTCTGATGCGGAAGCGATGAAAGAGAGCTTAAAGAAGTTTTCACAGATGAGCGACGATAAAATTCTTTATCCCGGACATGGAGAAGCGACAAGCGTCTATGCGGAACAGCAACATGTCGCCTATTGGATTCGTTCGATTTAAGTCTCGATATTTTTCAAAAGGTCTAAACGGAGGACATGACGCTCCGTAACGACCGTTTTGAACTCTCCCTCAAACACCTTGATCTCATGGACGAAACCGCGAACGGTGACATTACGCTTCCGACCCTCTTTTTGATGTTCAGTTGCTTCAAATGTAACGCTGTCTCCTACTCTCACCGGAGCTAAAAAGAGGCAGTTACACGAGGCTAAGACAACATTGGGCTCATTGACGGCTACCATAGCGGCGAAATCGGCTGAACTAAAAATAAATCCCCCGTGCACCAGACCAACTTCATCGGCACGCATCACTTCTGTCGTATCCAAGACTACTTTTGCGTATCCGCTTTCCAACTTAACAATCTCGCCACTGTAAACGGTATTGATTCTCTCATGTGTATTCAGTGCCGTTTGTGGGCTGATCGCCACTTGAATCATCTCATTCATAATGTCTGATGCTTGCTCTTTTGCCAAAATTACCCTCTTTTAATCCGTATGTATCCCCGCTTAGGTGCAGGGTATCCCTCTACTGTTTTACTACTATCGGCAGGATCGAGAAAATCTTCAAGGCTTTGCGATTCGATCCAATCGGTTTTACGCTGTTCATCCGATGTGGTCACTACCGTACCCAACACCTCAAAGGAGGTAAATCCGGCGCGAATACACCAATTTTCAAGTGCTTTAAGGGTCGGTACAAAATAGACATTGGTAATTTTCGAATAACTCTCACTCGGACAAAGGGCAACAGCTTCATCCCCGTCTATAATAAACGTATCGAGATAAACCTCACCGCCCTCTGCCAAACCTTGAGCGAGAGCTTTGAGCATTGCGATAGGGTCGCTGCGATGATAAAGGACTCCCAGACAAAAGATAACGTCAAATTTCTCTTCGTAAAACGGCAGATGCTCCACTCCGAGAAGTTCATACACGATATCACTTTTGACGTAATGGTTGATAAGATCAAACTGCGATTGAAAGAGAGCAGAGGGGTCAAAACCGACCACTTTCGCGGGTGCATCTTCGAGAAAACGGAACATATAATAGCCGTTATTGCACCCGATATCGGCGACTTTTTTACCGCTCAGGTTAAAATGGGGACGGAGAAAATTGTATTTGAGATCTGAGCGCCATTCGGTATCGATAAAAAGACTGAACAGATCAAACGGCCCCTTACGCCACGGCATCATAAGACGGGCAATCCGTTCAAGTTCATTGAGATCAACCCCCTCATCGCTTCTAAGGCTCACCGTATTGCCCAAATCAACCTCAGCAGTGATATTCGGAAGCTGCCCCAACGCTTCACGCAACGGAGCGATATTTTTCCATGTCATCCATTTTGAGCGCTCTTGGCGAACCGCATTCAGATCCATACTCTCTCCTCATTCTTATCCTGAAATTTTATCAATATTAGGCTAAAATGCCCCTATGCGTATAGAAAAAAAAGCCACCCTTATCTCCACAATCGTTGCCTTTACATTGGTGACATTTAAACTCACTGTCGGGATAATAAGCGGTTCCGTTGCCGTTTTAGCCTCTGCTATCGATTCACTCCTCGATATGATTGTTTCTCT
The DNA here is from genome assembly GCA_035290165.1 of Sulfuricurvum sp. GTDB lineage: Bacteria > Campylobacterota > Campylobacteria > Campylobacterales > Sulfurimonadaceae > Sulfuricurvum. Next base: position 7,142 of record DATDUY010000305.1, read on the forward strand.
TTTCAACTATTTTGCCCTTCACAATTCCGACAAAGAACCGGATGAACATTTCAACTTCGGTCGCCGCAAGCTCGAACCTCTTGCCGCTGTCATCGAGGGGACGATTATCAGTCTCTCGGCACTTTTTATCCTCTATACCGCCATTTCGAAAATGGTTCAGGGGAGTGTCATAGAGCATCTCGATCTCTCGGTCGGGGTGATGGTGGCATCCCTCGTTATCACGGCGGGATTGGTTTTTTTTTT
>DATDUY010000306.1:0-7677 GCA_035290165.1 Sulfuricurvum sp.
AATTAAAAACAATACTACAAAGGAAATATGTGCATATAGGATCATTAATCATAAATAGATCAGCTAAATTGATCGGTACTTTTGTGAAAGGATTTGCCTATCTGTTCCATTTCATTTTTAAAAATAAACGATTTACAATCCCTCTCTATTGCAAAGCATTTATTTCAGGCAAAAAATCGATTATCCCAAAAATCATTTGGCAAACAAATTATTCTAATAGTGCTACCTTGCCTATCTACATCAACTATCTCTTTAACCGTTTGATGTCTTTAGATTGGGAATACCGCTATGTCAGTACGGAAGATCGTTTGGAGTTTATTAAAACACACGCCTCCGAAAGAGTCGCAAATGCGTTTGAGCAACTCACCGACGGAGCATCGCAAGCTGACTTTTGGAGGCTATTCACCCTCAATCACTCTGGCGGCGTCTATATGGATATCGACGCCCATTTGGTTTGGCCTCTTTCGTGGATGATTAAACCCGAGGATAAAGAGATGCTTCTCATGACCAAGCATCGCTTCAGTAACTATTTTATTGCGAGCGCACCGAATAATCCCCATCTGCAAAAAGCACTTGATATTATCGTTGATAACATCGAACAAAAAAATATTGGTGGCGGCGTCTATGATCTAACGGGACCAACTGTTCTCAATAGAGCTATTAAAGATGATGATGAAGTCAATCAGCGCCTTAACAAATACACCTGTATACAAGGAAGTTTTACTAACGAGTACTTCCAGTATATGGATAAGCCGCGTGGTAAATGGACCCATAAAAAACAAGATGAATTATTGAAATAATAAGGGATATAGTGTGCGAAAACAAATATTAGTAACAGGCGGAGCCGGATTTGTCGGAAGTCACCTCTGTGAGCGACTCTCCAAAAATCCAAATTACGAGGTATACAGCCTCGATAACTATTTTACCGGAAGTGAAACCAATCATGTCCCGAATGTCACTTATATCAAAGGAGAGACTGCTCAAATAAGCGAGCTAATCACCTTTAATCCGGACATGGTATACCATCTAGGTGAATACAGCAGGGTCGAACAAAGTTTTGACGATATTGAAAAAGTTTGGCGCTACAATAAAGACGGGATATTCGCCGTACTCGAATTTGTTCGAAAAGTCGGATGTAAAATTCTCTATGCAGGGAGCTCAACAAAATTTGGAGACGGTGGGCTTGGAAGAAGTGCATCACCTTATGCATGGACCAAAGCAACCAATACCGAACTTGTAATGAACTACGGGACCTGGTTCAATGTCCCATATGCCATTACCTATTTTTACAATGTCTACGGTTCACGAGAGATTCAGAGCGGAAAATACGCAACCCTTATCGCACTATTCAAAGAAAAAATGAAAAATAGCGAGCCTTTGACGATTGTTAGCCCGGGAATACAAAAACGAAATTTTACCCATATCGACGATATTATCGACGGTTTGATCTTGGTCGGAGAAAACGGCTACGGAGATGAATTCGGTATCGGCAGTCCCGAAGCATTTTCAGTGTTGGAGATTGCCCAAATGTTTGGCGGAGAAATTCAAATGCTGCCCGAACGTAAAGGGAATCGTATGACGGCTGATGTTATATCAGCCAAAACCGAAGCTTTAGGGTGGAGTCCAAAAAAAACGATTCTTGAATATATCGAAATATGCAGAAAAAATGGATGGCAGTGAATCTAAATCGTAAAAATCCAACTGCAATCATTTGTCTTTCCCCCAATTCGGGTGGAATGGAAATCGATGCAATCAAGCTTGCAAAAAAGCTTAGTTCACATACACTGATTACACTTATTGCGAAACAAGATTGTTTCATTGCTGATTCAAAAAACGACTATATCGGCTACAATAGTATTGAGTTAGAAACAATTCCCTTTCTTTTTTCAATTAGCCCATCAATTATTTTCCGTGTACGCCGTATCATTCAGGAAAAAGGGATTAAGAATATTATCTTTTTCGGAGCCAGTGAACTTAAATCTCTTTATTTTTCATTCTTAGGACTGGATATGAATCTAATTGTTCGCCATGGCACTAACAAATCCGCTCCAAAAAAAGATTGGTTTCATAAGCTCATCTATAGTGATGTACATTATCATGTCGCTATCTGCAAACATTTACAAAAAAATGTCGATTTCATTATCCCTTTTGGTCAAAAATCGCAAAGTAAACTTATCTATTCTTCCGTCAATCTTCCTAATTTTCATCGTACAGGATCTGATACATTCACATTACTTAACGTAGGGAGAATTGAAGCTCGCAAGGGACAAGCTGATGCCATCAAAGCTTGTAACATTTTATATGAAAAAGGGATCGATTTTCACTTTTATCTGGCAGGCGGTATTGCACCGAAATATCATACTATATTCATGGACTTTTATAATTCACTCCCCTATAAAGATAAAATCACTCTCGTAGGTCATACGCCTAACGTTATAGACTATTATGCCAAAGCAGATCTTTTTTTATTTCCAAGTTATGGAGAAGGACTCAGCAACGCATTTCTAGAAGCACTATCGTGTGGATTAGAATGTATAGCCTATGATAATACCTCTTTTCCTGAATTAAAAGAGCTCGGTTTGGATTTTCATCTTGTCGAAAACAAAAATATTGATCAGTTATCTCATACATTATTACACTGTGCCCAAAACCGATCTACTAATCATCGTAATATTAACAAGGTAGCTGAAAAATTTTCAACTCAAGCAGAAATCAAACAATATTTGGAGCTCTTAGAATAATGAAATTGATACATATTCCACATAAATGGGTTGTTAACTATCTCTATCTATTTATCTTTCTCGTACCGTGGAATTTTTTCAAAGGACAAATAGGAGTATTGTCGGCACTATTGATCGTACTGTGGCTAGTGACGTTTCAGCAAAATGGATATTGGGTTAAATTAAAAACTATCTTTCAGTCCAAACCGCTCGTTGTCTTTTTTCTTTTTATAATCTATACCTACAGTAGCTATTTTTGGTCAACAAATACAGAAGCATATAACGCCTCTCAAATGTTTTTTAAGTATTATTGGATCATTGTCCCTTTATTTTTTAGTGTCTTGAATCATAACGAAGCACTCAAAGGGATCAAAATATTTGTACTAAGTTTTGGTCTTTATGCTCTTTTTAGCCTTAGTATTTATGCCGGTTTATTGAGTGCAGGAATTTCTACCTCTGAAAATCCACAAGGGACGGTATCCTATACTATTTCGACTCCCTATATGGCATTGGCTGTATTGATGAGTTATATTTTTGCATTTAATGAAACTAATGTGGTCCAAAAACGACTTTACTATGGTATTGCATTCGTTTCATTAATCGGACTTTTTATTAACTATGGCAGGGCTGCTCAGATCGGATTTGTCCTAACCGCAATTGTCTTATTAGTAACTTATTTCAGAAAAAATTTAAATCTTAAAATGTTATTCTTATTTCTATTAGTGTTAGGTGCCGGAGTTTTTGTACTCAATAGTGTTGGCAAATTAGACCGCTTTAAAACAGGATTTCAAGAGTTAACTAAATATCAAGACATTCAAAGTTTAGAAGGAAGTTGGGGATGTCGACTTTATTTAATCCATGCTTCAAAAGAGATCATTCTTAATGACCCAATATTTGGCACAGGAGCTGGAGACAATATAGATAAATTGATCGAATGGACAAAAAAACATCCTAATCCGCAAACGGATTGGAATCGAACTTTTCATAATCAGCACCTTGAATTTATCACTAAATATGGTTTACTCGGCTACTTTTTATTGATTAGTGCCGTTGTTATATTACTATATCAGCTCAAAGATCTTCCATTAGCCTTTGGATCTGCTTTAACATTTTTTACGTTCACTGCATTCGACGGTATCGCTGACATCATAATTTTAATGAAACCTTACAATAATATTTTCGCTATGATGTTTGTGCTCTTCGCGGTAATAGCCTATGAAAAACAAATTGGAATGACCCCCAAAGACGAGAGACTTTGTTAATGGTTTTGGTTTTTATACGATAAAATTACAAAAGAAAAATAAATATAGTTTAAATAAAAAGGATTGCGTGTGAAAGTATTATTACTCGCAGGTGGTTATGGTACTCGGCTTTCTGAAGAGACAGATATCCGTCCAAAACCGATGGTAGAAATTGGGGGGAAACCCATTCTTTGGCACATTATGAAAATTTACAGTCATTACGGGTTTAATGATTTTGTTGTACTTCTCGGCTATAAAGGCTATTTTATCAAAGAGTATTTTGCCAACTATTTCCTCCACCAAAGTGACGTGACGATTGACATGAAAAATGGTCAAATGGAAGTATTAAACAATTCAAGCGAACCGTGGAAAATCACACTTTTGGATACCGGTTTGGATAGTATGACCGGCGGACGGGTAAAACGGGCACAATCATTTATCGGAAATGAACCTTTTATGCTCACTTATGGTGATGGAGTTGCAGACATTAACATAGCCGAATTGGTGGAATTTCACAAATCTCACGGTAAAGCTATGACCATGACCTCTGCACAGCCTGAGGGGCGTTTTGGTGCCTTAAATATAGAAGAAAATCATCAAGTAACCCATTTTCTTGAAAAACCGAAAGGGGATGGCGGATGGATAAATGCCGGTTTTTTTATCTGTGAACCTAAAGTATTTGACTATATCACCGAGGGTGACAGCACCGTATTCGAACAAAATCCACTACAAAGCCTCGCCCGTGACGGCGAAATTTTCACCTATAAACACTCAGGATTTTGGAAACCTATGGACAGCCTAAAAGACAAAAATGATCTCAACAACCTTTGGGATACGAAAAAAGCTCCTTGGAAAGTATGGTAATGACCAATCTTTTTGGGGGAATATATAACAATAAAACCGTATTTGTAACCGGACATACAGGATTCAAAGGTTCTTGGCTAGCCTATTGGCTCAAAAGTATGGGAGCCAAAGTTGTCGGTTATTCACTTCAGGCTCCAACTGAGCCCAGCCATATTGAACTGCTCAATCTTGATATCGTTTCCATTATCGGAGATATCCGCGATTTAGAGAAGTTAAATCTCGCACTTGCAACACACAAACCGGACATCGTATTTCATCTAGCGGCACAACCGTTGGTTAGATTATCGTACGATAACCCTATCGAAACCTATGAAACCAATGTCATAGGGACACTCAAGGTTTTTGAGGCATGCCGTGCACATAGTGTCAAAGCCATCGTCAACATCACAAGCGATAAAGCCTATGAAAATCGTGAATGGGTATGGGGATACCGTGAAAACGATCCTATGGGCGGCTATGATCCCTACAGCTCATCCAAAGGGTGTGCTGATCTGTTGGCCAACTCCTATCGAAACTCTTATTTTCATCCCAAAGAGTATAAAAAATCGCACAACACTTTATTGGCTTCCTGCCGCGCGGGCAATGTGATCGGTGGCGGCGATTGGGCACAAGACCGCTTAATGACCGATATTATGCTCTCCGTTTCAAAAGGAAAAAAAGTCAGCATTCGAAATCCCAATGCTACGCGCCCATGGCAGCATGTCCTTGAACCACTCAGTGGGTATCTTGCTATCGGACAAAAGCTGTTGGAAGAAAAAGTGCAGTTCGGGGAAGCATGGAACTTTGGTCCCAGCGATGAGGGAAGCATAACCGTCGAAGAAGTAGTAAATAATGTCAAACAACATTGGGATAAGATCGACTATGAGATAACTCGTGATCCAAATCAGCTCCATGAAGCAAATCTTTTAAAACTTGACTGTTCTAAAGCCCATATTCATCTAAAATGGAAAGACGTGTGGGATAGCGCGACAACGTTTGAAAAAACAGTTAAATGGTACAAAGCTTTTTATGAAAATGGAAGTACATTAACCGAAGAAGACCTAAAAGCCTATATAGCGGATGCAAAAAATAAAAAATTAGTATGGGCCATTTAAAGTTATGACGGTATTGCTTACCGGAGCTACAGGTTTTTTAGGCAGTTCTCTGCTCAAAAAATTCTTGAAAGAGAATTACAAGGTCATCGCTTTAAAGAGAAAAGAATCTGATTGCTACAGAGTAACGAATGAATTGGGTCGTGCAGCGTTTTACAATGCAGATGAAGTGGATCTTGCCGATATTTTCAAACACCATGCCATCGATATCGTAGTCAATACGGTAACGGATTATGGAAGGTTCAACAAGCAAATTTCTTCAATTATCAGTACCAATCTCTTATTTGGACTTCAACTGTTAGAACTTTCGATAGAGAATAATGTCAAGCTATTTCTTAATACGGATACATTGCTAGAGAGAAATATCAACGCCTATTCACTATCAAAAGCTCAGCTTGTTGACTGGATGAAGTTTTTATCCTCTCACACTACTAAAATGGTCAACCTAAAAATTGAACATATGTACGGTCCCCAAGATGATACGACCAAATTTGTTTCTTGGATCATTGAACAATTAAAAGCCGATGTTAAAACCATTCCTCTCACCAGCGGAATCCAAAAGAGAGATTTCATCTATATCGACGATATCGTAGATGCTTTTATGACAATCATTCTAAATTTTAATGCTTTTCCCGCCTATGAAGAGTTTGAACTTGGGTCCGGTCATTCAATAGAAGTCAAAGAGTTTTTGAGTATTATTTATACTCAATTATCCATCTCACGGCCTCTAAATACAAAACTTGATTTTGGAGCAATACCGTATCGTCCTAATGAAAAAATGGATATGCAAGCTGATATATCAAAGCTTACAACTTTAGGATGGAAACCCAACATCACACTCAAAGACGGGATCAAAAACACCTTACAAGGAATAGTCAAATGAATAAACAAGAACAGCTAAAGCAAGAGATTTTAGACAAAACTAAAGAATATTACGAACTCGTACATAAACCGCAACAAGAGAAAGTATTCGTTGAGGGGAAAAGCCGTGTCAATTATGCCGGTCGTGTTTTTGATGAAAAAGAGATGATAAATCTTATCGATTCATCTTTAGACTTTTGGTTAACGTACGGTGATTATTCCAAAAAATTTGAGAAACAATTATCTGAATATTTAAATGTACGATGGGTATTTTTAGTCAATAGCGGCAGTTCTGCCAACCTACTCGCATTTTATGCCCTGACGTCGCCGCTGCTGGGAAATCGTCAGATCAAACGCGGAGATGAAGTCATCACCGTTGCGGCAGGATTTCCGACGACCGTTGCTCCTGTAGTCCAATACGGTGCCGTTCCCGTATTTGTAGATATGGAATTAAAACATTTCAACATCGATACAACACAACTCGAAGCAGCCCTCAGCCCGAAAACAAAAGCGGTAATGATTGCACATACACTGGGGAATCCTTTTAATTTAAAAGCCGTTAAAGAGTTCTGTGATAAACACAATCTTTGGCTAATCGAAGACAACTGTGATGCACTTGGTTCCACTTATGATGGGAAACCGACGGGAACGTGGGGAGACATCGGGACAAGCAGTTTTTACCCCCCTCATCATATGACCATGGGGGAAGGCGGCGCAACCTATACCGATAATCCGCTTCTTAAAAAAATTATGCTCTCTATGCGTGACTGGGGACGTGATTGCTGGTGCGAAAGCGGTATAGATAATACATGCGGATGCAGATTTTCTCAGAGTTTCGGAACATTGCCAAAAGGGTATGATCACAAATATGTATATTCTCACTTCGGATTCAATCTCAAA
>DATDUY010000307.1:0-2040 GCA_035290165.1 Sulfuricurvum sp.
AAAGAGAGGGGAAAGAGGGTAAACTCTCTTATCTTATCAATACGACCATCTCCGATAACTCCCAAAATGACTCTGCCTCAACGAGTAATAATACCTATGTTGAAAACAGCGACAGTGAGTCACGCTACCGCTCCCTCAGCCTCAATACCAAATTGATCTATACCCCTTCGTCTAGAGATAAATATATGTTTGACGGGGCTTTGAATCGTAGTGATTACGATAAAGAGAGTATTCAAATCCGTTCAACTCCTTTGAGTATTGCACAGCATGATAATGGCGATGCGTTAATGGTATGGTCGAAACTTTCAGGGAGTCATAACCTCTCAGGAACGGAACTCGTGGAATGGAAACTGAAATACCATGAAAACGATTCCGAAGGAGAAACGCGTACAGACTCGACGTCGGTGCGACTCCAAAACGATGAGGGATCGTTTCGGGTATTTGGGGCTGAGGGGAGCTACTCAATCGCGTTGGATGAGCATTTTATCAAAACCGGTGTTGAGGTTAAAAGGCTCCATCAGCGAGATGACGTTCTCAACTATGTGAACGGCGTACTGGATTCAGACGAACATCAGAGGCTGCGTGAAGATAAAGGGTCATTCTACCTCCAAGATGAGATCTCCATCGGTGAGAAAATGATTGTAACCCCCGGAATACGGTTTGAGCGTTCCCTCCGTCAGTTTGAACAGACTATCGGTATTGATTATGCAGCCCCTTCACTCCATGCGGTGTATAAAATAGGTGAAAATGACAATCTCCGTGCCAGTGTCGCTAAAACCGTTAAGCTTCCCCGTCTTGATGAACTCTCTTCCTCGCTGGACAGCTCGCTCGATGAAAATGATCTACACCACCCTGATGTTACGGGTAATCCGAATCTAAAAGAGGAATCAGCGCTCAGTTACGAAGTGCGGTATGAGCATTTTTTCGAGGATAAGGGAATTATGAGTATCGGCGGTTTTTATCGTGATATCGATGACAAAATCGAAAAATTGACAACATTGGACGGAACCCGATATGTCGAGCGACCTGAAAATGCGGCTGAGGGAAAACTGTGGAGTCTGGAACTGGAATTGAAAAAATCACTGGATCATTATGTGAGCGGTTTAGGTATTTTTGGAAATGCGAGTTTTCAAAACTCCTCTCTTGTCAGTGATGGGGTGAAAAGAACCATTAAAGGGACGAACGACTATATCACCAACATTGGGATCGATCATCGATTGGAGGAGTACCGCTTTACGTACGGGGCAGCTTATCGCTATGTGAGCGGTTATGATGATTCTATCGATGCAAGCGGTGTTGCTGAATCGCAAGAGGGATATGGAACGCTCGATTTGTATGCTTCAAAGCGGCTGGATTCTACTTATAAACTGGGGCTAAACCTCAAAAATATCACTGCCGAAACGATTAAGACTACCTCCAAACGTTATAGCGGCGGAGTTCTCAATGAAACTCAGATCGATCATGACAACACACGTGCTCATTTCCTCGTTACTTTAGAGGGACGATGGTAATCTGACGTTTAAACAAAGGTTATTCATTAACCGTTTGTAGGTTAATATTGTTACGATTCTTATCACTACATTAGAGGAGTACCTTATGCAAGACAATGAACCAACCCTTAGTTCTATCGAGGACTATAACACCTTAAAAGGGTCAAAGAAAAAAGTGGTGTGGGCCGTTATCATCAGCGGATTGCTTATCGGAGCGATTTTTGTTGCGGCAAAAATGTATTACGGCAGTACGGAAGACACAATTATAGTGAATGAGAGTATCGGGAAAGTTCCAGTTAAATAATGGTAAAATTCCCGTTTTTTAATCAAGGAATTTTATGATTACGACCGTTATCGGAGTTTATTCCCTTTATATCCTCGTCCGTTTATATGTCAGCGTGATGCAAATCGGCTATATCAATCGTATCAAGCACAAAGGTGCCGTATTGATGGGTGAGCGTGAGTATCTTGATGCCGCTAACTATGCTGTTGCCAAAGAGAAGCTCGGGATGATGGAGACGTTTGTTGAATACGGACTCTTTCTTATTTG
>DATDUY010000308.1:0-3357 GCA_035290165.1 Sulfuricurvum sp.
GATGATGTTGATAAGGGTGATGATGATCCCCGCAACGGCGTCCCCTTTGATAAACTTACTCGATCCGTCCATTGCTCCGTAGAAATTGGCATCCTGTAAGATCTCCGCACGGCGACGTTTGGCTTCGGCCTCTTCAATGAGACCGCTGTTGAGATCGGCATCAATCGCCATCTGTTTTCCGGGCATCGCATCGAGGGTGAAGCGCGCTGCAACTTCGGCGACACGACCGGAACCTTTGGTAATAACCATAAAATTGATTAAGACCAAGATGGTAAAGACGATTACCCCGATGACCATATTTCCGCCGACGACGAAGTTTCCGAAACTGGTAACAATGTCACTGACCGCTTCGGGCCCCTCGTGACCGTGACTCAAAATCATACGTGTCGTTGCGATATTGAGGGCCAGCCGAAAGAGGGTAATAACGAGCAAAAGGGTTGGAAAGGTGGTTAAATCGGTCGGTTTGGGAATGTAAAGAGAGATTAATAAGATAAGAACCGACAGGGCAATGACGACTGCGAGGAGAAAATCGAGCATTCCGCTGGGAAGCGGGACGATGATAATCGCCAAAATCGCCATAACAAAAAAGACGACACTAAGATCACGTGAGGCGAAAAGTGCCGATAATACCGTTTTGATGTCGGGTGTTCTATTTTTTGCTTTTGCCAAACATTACTCTTCTAAAATAGCTTCGAGGGTCAGGATACCTAAAAAAGCGTCCACTTTCCCTTGTAATCGGTTCAGAAACGGCCACAAACCGCAGCTCATCGCTTTGTGTGAGGGGCAATCCTCTTGTGAGGGGGAACAGCTGAATACCGCAGGACTTTTCCCCTCAGCTGCTTCCATCACTTCTAACACGGTAATGTCGCGGCTGTGACGGGCAAGTTCAAATCCTCCGTTAACCCCTTTATAAGAGTTGAGAATCCCTTGACGTGCAAGGGATTGAAGGATTTTTGCCAAAAAGCTTTTGGAGATATCGAGTTCGCGAGATAGGGTATCCGCATCGAGAGGATGACCCGCTTTGGCTAAAACGATCAGTGACAACAGTGCGTATTCACTCGCTTTAGTCATTAGCATCTAAAACATCCTCCGGTATTAAAAAGGTTATTATAGCTAAAAATTATTAGAGGCTACTGCAGATAAATTTAGCGCAAAACTGAAAAAATTCCGCTATAATTCCGACCCTGCTTGAACGAATCGTCTTTCAAGTAAAATTAACTACCCATCAGGAGGCTATTATGGCTTTAGATACGGCGAACAAAACGCAAATTATCAAACAATACCAAAGAACTGAAGGTGATACCGGTTCAAGTGAAGTACAAATCGCACTTCTTTCAACTCGTATCGCTGCTCTTACTGAGCACTTGAAAATATTCAAAAAAGACCATTCATCACGTCTTGGTCTTTTGAAACTTGTTGGTCAACGTCGTCGTTTAATGCGTTACTTGAAACGTACAAACCGCGAAAGCTACAACAAGCTTGTTGCTGATCTCGGTATCCGCGACAATATCTAAGCTTTTCTTCGATATTTTCCCCTTTCGGGGAAACACTTCCCCTCTTTTTCTTTCATAGCAACGTCTTTTAAAACCTTTAATTGCATTTCATAAACTGAAACAAACGATCTAAATACAATTTCCGCTTGCAACGCCCTCCAAAAAGATATACAATAAACAATCATTTATTAATTAAAAGGTGGGACGAACGATGGATGAAAACCAATCTAAAAAATCTAAATCGACCGCTTTACTTGTTATAGGTATTTTATCTGCAATAATTTTTTCAAGTGTTCTTGTGTACTCGGAACTGGAAAACAAAAAGGGGAAAGAGACCCAAGAGATGTACCATTCGGAGATAAAGAGCATTGAAAAATATCTGCATGACGGAAATTGTACCGAAGCAGCTTCTGAATATAACCGTGCAAAAGAGACCCGTAATGTCATCGTGGAGAGAGGGCTTTATTACAGTCTCGATTCTCACGCGAAGCAGGCGCACGCGATCGAGATAGCAGAGTGCTTTGCTAAAAATAAAGAGTTTGACAATGCTGTCGCTATAGTGGAGAGTGAACCGAGTGAAGATCCCGACTCTCTTTTAAGGGCATCACTCATCTATCAAGGTGCGGGAGAATTAGAAAAAGCGCAATTGGCTAAATCAAAAGCGGAAAAGTTTTAATCTTTTCTTGCGCAGTGAATACCTATCAAACATCGTGATGATAGTGTTCTAATACCCTTTTATACTCTTCGTACACCTGTTTGGGCGTGTGAGAATCTTTATACATTTTCAGGATTTGACGGATGAAATCGATAGGGTATTCGATCGACAAACCTGCATTGCGTGCATAAACCTTGGCTAATGTTTCGTACATCCCCTCATAGACTTCAGGATCTTCATTTTTGAGCCGCTCCAAATTCTCTTCCGCTTGGATCAGTTTTGCATCGTTGAATTCGCCCCGCTCGTTGATCGTTTTGCGAACTTCCACATACTCTTTGAGACTTTTGCGGTTGAGAACATAGTCGGTAAAGGTTTCGATGAGTGACATAATTACTCCTTAATACATAAATCAATGCAATTATTGTACGCTCAGAGTGTAGCATCAGTGTAGCATAGAGAAAATCAAATCCCGAAAATCTTTTTCGCTCTCTCTAAATCCTCTACTGTATCGATCCCGAATCCCGCACTTGCTACTTTTACCATCGAGATTTTTTTGCCGTGATAAAGGGCGCGGAGTTGTTCGAGTTTTTCGATGTCCTCTAGCGGTGCTTCACCGAGGGCGCAGAAATCGTGGAGCGATTTTTTCGTAAATCCGTAAATTCCGATATGCCCGAAATAGTTCGCTTCTCCGCTGCGGTTAAACGGGATAGGAGAGCGGGAGAAGTAGATCGCGTTGTGATCCACATCGGTGATCACCTTGACGAGGTTCGGGTCTTGAGCCGACTCGGTGTTGATCGCGTTGTAGCAGCTTCCCATGATGAACGGAGCATTTTGCGCTTTGAGGGCATTGAGACGCTCAATCAGGAGTTCAAGCACTTCCGTTTCGATAAACGGCTCGTCCGCTTGGACGTTGATGATAAGCTCATCATCGGGAACATCGATGATCTGGGCGCACTCGTTGATACGGTCGGTTCCGCTTTTGTGCGTGGTAGAGGTGAGACGCGCTTCGACACCGTGAGCCGCACAGATTTCGAGGATTTTCTCATCGTCACACGCGACGACAACACGATCTATTGACGCGACCCGTTTAGCGGTACGGATCACCATCGGCAGACCGCCAATGTCGGCGAGCACTTTTTCGGGGAAGCGTGTGGAAGCGAGACGGGCAGGGATGATAATCATAGTTAAACCTGATATGAAGTGATATAA
>DATDUY010000309.1:0-2103 GCA_035290165.1 Sulfuricurvum sp.
TGCCAGTAATTCAAGCATTCTCCCCTCCTCGGCTGAAGCGGATATTGCGATTCTAACTACATTTATGGAAGAAAATCCCGCCGCTACAATGAGTATTATCGGTCATACCGACAGCACAGGTTCACGTGCTAAAAATCAAACACTCTCAGAAAACCGAGCCAACGCACTCGGATCACGTCTGATTCAAAACTCTATTGCATCCGATCGTATCAAAATTTCCGGTAAAGGTTCAAGTGAACCTATCATATCCAACAAAACACCTGCGGGACGTGCACAAAACCGCCGCATTGAAATACAAATCCGCTAACGTATTCCCCATGCGAGAATCACCCTTTAAAATACTCTCCTGAGACTTCTTTTACTCGATTATAAATTCGCTCAAAATCGGTGGAATAGACCCGTGTCTCAGCAATCGAGGTGATAAAGTTGGTATCTTTCTCCCATCTGGGAACCAGATGCAGATGGATATGTTCCGCGATTCCGGCACCTCCTGCATGCCCCAAATTCATCCCGATATTGACACCGTGTGCGCCGAAGCTCTCTTTGAGAAGACGTACACCTCTCTGAGCCAAAGCACTCATATGGAGCCACGTTTTCGGATCAAGTGCTTCGAGGGCGTCGGTATGGTGATGAGGGATAATCATAAAATGACCGGGGGTATAAGGGTAGCGGTTCATTACGATAAAGCAAAGTTCGTCACGGTAAAGAACGTGATGCCCTTCATCCAAATCAGGATTTTGTGTAATATGACAAAAAACACACCCTTCGCTCTTTTCACCGCTAACATACTCGGTTCGCCACGGAGCGTATAAAATATTTTCCATTAGATAAAATTCGGCGCATCATTGGCGAAGAGGATGATATCACCTGCTTTTGTGACTTCACCTAATGTTTTAACCATCTGTGACTTATCACTCAACATAATTTTATTGGGAACGTTCAACTCTTTATCAAACTGCGCCGCATTGAGCTGACCCGTGATGATAGCAATATCAAAAACTCCGTTAATTGCGCGGATCAACTCACTGTTAAGCTCTTCGGTACTCTCCACCAATCCCGGTGTAACGATCACCTTACGACCGCTGTGAAGTGAACACAAGCGCACCCCCTCCAGCATCCCGTCAATGTTACCGTTGTAACCGTCATCAAGGATGATTTTACCCCCTGCATCGATCCGCTCCAGCCGATGCTCGACACTTTTGAGTTTTTCGACCGCTGAGACGATCTCATCGCTACTCATCCCCATCTCCTGCGCGATCAAAATCGCCGCATTGATGTTGATTGTCTGAAAACCTCCGAGTACGGATGTGTGAAAATGACGACTCTCCCCGTTCACGTTCAGATCAAAATCAATCCCTTCTAACGTCGCCGCCAGATTATGGATATCGTCACCGAAAAAGGTGACCTTTTCATGCGGCTCATCGGTCACCGACGTATGGATAAACGCCCGTTGCAGACGATTTGAGTGGATAATCTCAAGCTTGGTACGCTGAATACGCTCCAGCGTTTTAAAATACTCCAGATGTTGAGGTCCCACTTTCCCCACGACGACAATCTGAGGATTAAGAAGCTGTGTAATGGCATAGATATCGCCGATCTCGCGTGCTCCCGCTTCACAAATATAGACTTGAGTATAAGCAGGGAGCGATTCGTTGACATCACGGATGATACCGCCGAGGGTATTGACACTGCGCGGGGTTGCATAGACATTAAACTTTTGCCCCAACACCTGCGCGACAAAGTTTTTCATCGACGTTTTCCCGTAGCTTCCGGTGACACAGATGATCGTCAAATTTTCCATTGACGCGATTTTTTGCTTCGCCTGTTTTTTGTACGCCAAAAATAAAAATTTCTCGATTCCCCATGAGAGAATGTAGGTCAGAACAATAGGGAAAATAACACTGAAGGTATCACTCCACCCTTTAATAGCGATCAAAAAGTTAAAAAAGAGCGTAATAGAACCTAGAAGGATTAAAAACCGTTTGACCCGCCATGTCAGTACCAGTTTCTTATCAAGACGTCTGTACCAAAGAACCAAAAGAGGAAGATAGAGTAAAACCACATACGGAGCATACTCCCCTGCTGCATAATAGAGGAAAAACG
>DATDUY010000310.1:0-2489 GCA_035290165.1 Sulfuricurvum sp.
GCCGATCTTTTCCCCCCGTTCCGTTCATAATTTGAAGGTAGTCGATAACAGCCACTTCAATCTCAGGGTGACGGCTTTTGAGTTTGCGGAGTTTGGAGCGGAGTTGATGGATATTGATGGAACCGTGATCGTCTACAAAGAGTTTGGAACGGCGCATTTTATCGACCGCGTCGTTTAATTGTTTGTACTCCTGCGGATTCATATCCCCGACACGGAGCCGCTGAAGCTGGATCGAGGTTTGGACACTCAAAAGTCTCAGCATTAACTGCTCAGCCGGCATCTCCAGTGAGAAAAATGCGACTCCTTTCCCTTTATCAAGGAGATTTTGAACCATATTGAGAGCAAACGAGGTTTTCCCCATTGCCGGACGGGCGGCGATAATAACGAGATCCCCTTTACCGAATCCCGTCGTCATTTTGTTCAGCTCGGCGTATCCCGTATCAACACCGACAAGGACAGAATCTCCGCGCGCTTTCATCTCTTCGATGTACGCCAGCGTCTCATCGGCAATCGATGGGGCATCTTTAAAATCGGTTGCTTGAGAGCTTTGGGTAATTTCATAAAGCTTTTGCTCAACCAAATCAACCACATCGGTTCCGCTCAGCTCCTCTTCGAGGGTTACCCGCTTGATCTCCGTCGTAAGGGTCAAAAGATGGCGTTTAATCGCTTTGTCTTTGATCTCTTGAACGTACGCTTTGGTATTGGCAATCGGATTGGCGGTAAGGATATCGACCATCACCCGCTCATCGAATTTTTGCTTACCCGTCAACTCTTTACGGAGAAACTCTTCATCGATAGGGAGATCGCGATGGGCTAAGCTCATCATCGCGCGGTATATCTCCTGATGGGCGGAGAGGTAAAAATCCTCAGGGGTTAATACCGAATCAAACTCATCAAACTGAGCCGGATCAAAAATAATAGAGCTGAGAACAGAACGTTCAAAAGCTAAATTGTATAACGATTCTTCCATTTAGTCCTCTTCATTCGCCATTTTTTCGACCTCTTCGACGAAACGATCGACGAGCTTATCTTCATCCAGTCGTGCCACAACTTCGCCTCGCACCATCACGAGACCTGACCCTTTACCATAAGCTATGGCAACATCCGCATGCTTCGCTTCTCCGATAGCATTAACGACACATCCCATCACCGAGAGATCGAGAGGTTTTTTGATATGTTTAGTACGCTCTTCGATCACCGCGACCGCACTCACTAAATCCGCTTCGATCCGTCCGCAGGTCGGACACGAAATGATATTCGGCCCCTCACGGGCAACCCCGCTGTCTTTGAGGATTGCACGACCTACTTTGATCTCCTCTTCGAGTTCCCCCGTAATAGAGACCCGCATCGTATCGCCGATACCCTCCAGTAACAATGTCCCCAACCCGATAGCACTTTTGATCGTCGCATGAAAAATAGTCCCCGCTTCGGTCACACCCAGATGAAATGGATAGTTATTTTTCGGTCGCAACAACCGATACGCTTCGACGGTTCGCTGAACGTCGCTCGCTTTCAAAGAGACTTTGATATCACTAAACCCTAAATCTTCTAAGTATTTGATATTGTACTCCGCCGAAGCGACCATCCCCTCAGCCGTTGCACCGTAGCGCTGTTCGAACTCTTTTTCCAAACTCCCCGCATTGACTCCGATACGAATCGGAATATGGCGTTCTTGACACGCTTTGACGATCTCGCGGATACGCGATTTCTCGCCGATATTGCCGGGGTTAAATCGGATACAATCCGCCACTTCCGCCGCAATAAGGGCAAGTTTATAGTTAAAATGGATATCGGCAACAAGGGGGAGCGAAATCTGCTCTTTGATCGCTTTAAGGGCGCGGGCATCCTCTTCATCAGGGACAGCGACACGGACGATATCGCATCCGGCAAAATGGAGCCGGTTTATCTGTTCAACCGTAGCCGCAACGTCCGCTGTGCGCGAATAGGTCATCGACTGAACCGAGATAGGGGCATCACCGCCGATCGCGACATTTCCGACAAAAATCTGTTTGGTTGGGGTGCGTGTTATCATAGGGTAGATTGTAGCTTTTTGGATGTTAAAATTACGTAAACTCGATAGGATCCATATCAATCTCGCACAGCGGCGATTTGACATGTTTGATTGCACGGATAAGATCGGTACTTTTATCGCTACGCAGCAGTATTTGGAATCGATACTTATCAGCAATCTTCTCGATCGGAGAAGCTCCGTATCCGAGTATCTGAACCCTTTGCATCTGTTCGATTTGCTGTAGTGCCCTCTCCATCTCCCCTTTCGCTTTAAGTCCGTTTTTATGGGCATACAGCAGACGTGCCAGCTTTTTTGTCGGAGGGTATCGCCCCTCTCTAATTCTCATCTCATCGATCAGAAATGTCTCATAATCGTCCAAATAGCCACGAAAAAATGACTCATTGAAACTCTGCACCAACACGGTAGCGTTTTGTTTCCGACCGCTCCGCCCCGCAATCTGTACTAAAAGAGAGAGAGC
>DATDUY010000311.1:0-5226 GCA_035290165.1 Sulfuricurvum sp.
CAAGAGATGGTTGATCGTATTAAAAACGATCCTGATTTTTTACAGCTCACCCGTGTGCGCAGCAAGTTTGCTTGGACACTGACGATCGTTATGTTGGTAATCTATTTCGGATTCGTATTGGTGATTGCATTTGATCCGTCAATTTTGGGGACTCCGTTATCGGAAGGCTCAGTGACAACCGTTGGAATCCCGGTGGGTGTCGCTGTTATCATCAGCGCATTTATCCTTACAGGTATTTATGTTCGACGTGCCAATACGGAGTTTGATGAACTCACTGCAAGAATCAAAGCTAAAGCAAAGGGAGAGTGATGAAAGCGTTATTATTAGCTCTTTTCTCGGTTGCTGCATTTGCCGGTGAGGCACTCAGCGGCGCGGTAGAAAAACAACCGTTAAACATGTCAGCGATTATCATGTTCTTGATTTTCGTAGGGGCAACTTTGGGGATCACCTATTGGGCGGCAAAACGTACCAAAACGGCAAAAGATTTCTATACTGCCGGCGGAGGGATCACAGGATTCCAAAACGGTATGGCGATTGCGGGTGACTATATGTCAGCGGCTTCGTTTTTGGGGATTTCAGCTCTCGTTTACGCGAAAGGGTATGATGGACTCATCTACTCAATCGGATTCTTGGTCGGTTGGCCGATTATTTTGTTTATGGTGGCTGAACAGCTCCGTAACCTCGGTAAATATACGTTTGCAGACGTTGCGTCGTATCGTTTGCGTCAAACCCCTATCCGTACATTGGCGGCGTTTGGTTCGATTTTGACGGTTGTTTTGTATCTGATCGCTCAAATGGTAGGAGCCGGTAAATTGATCCAACTTCTTTTCGGTTTGGATTATGAGATTGCGGTTATCCTCGTCGGTGTATTGATGATTCTCTACGTAACGTTCGGGGGAATGCTCGCGACGACTTGGGTTCAAATCATCAAAGCGTTCTTGTTGCTCTCGGGTGCGACATTTATGGCGATTGCGGTTATGGCTCACTATGACTTTAACTTCGAAACCTTGTTTGCGACTGCGGTACAAATGAAAGAAACGAATGCAATTATGGCTCCGGGCGGATTGGTATCGGATCCGATTTCAGCTATTTCACTCGGTGTAGCGTTGATGTTCGGTACTGCGGGTCTTCCGCATATCCTTATGCGCTTTTTCACCGTTAGCGATGCAAAAGAAGCACGCAAATCGGTTTTCTATGCGACAGGTTTCATCGGGTATTTCTATATCTTGACGTTCATTATCGGTTTCGGTGCGATCGTTATGGTTTTCCAAAACCCGCAATACCTTGACCTTGCGAAACAAGCGGTTGACGGCGGCGCTCCGATCCTCGGCGGCGATAACATGGCGGCAATTCACCTTTCCCATGCAGTGGGTGGTGACTTCTTCCTCGGATTTATCTCTGCAGTAGCATTTGCAACAATCCTTGCGGTTGTTTCAGGGCTTACCTTGGCAGGTGCATCAGCAATATCCCATGACTTGTATGCGAGTGTTATCCGTAAAGGTAAAGCAGATGGTATGATGGAGATGAAAGTTTCTAAAATCTCTACCGTTATTTTAGGAATCGTAGCGATTTACCTCGGTATCGCGTTTGAAGATCAAAACATTGCGTTCATGGTCGGATTGGCGTTTGCGATTGCGGCAAGTGCGAACTTCCCGATTTTGTTCCTCTCTATGTATTGGTCAAAACTCACGACTCGCGGTGCATTGCTCGGTGGATCACTCGGTCTATTGACGGCTGCGGTGTTGGTGGTACTTGGACCGACCGTATGGGTAGACGTATTGAAAAATGCGGAAGCAATTTTCCCTTACAAATATCCGGCTCTTTTCTCTGTGAGTGCAGCGTTTATCGGAATCTGGTTCTTCTCGATCACCGATAAATCGGATAATGCAGCGAAAGAGAAAGAGGCGTATGAAGCACAATTTATCCGAAGTCAAACGGGTATCGGTGCAGAAGGTGCTGTAGAGCACTAAGTTTAAATCTTGCTCCATTCGGGGCAGATTTCTTTAATTGATTTTTAGGAGACACTTTTGAGTCTGTTTGACCAAAAAGCACTATTGATGTCGATCCATCCTTTTGACCTTCTCGGTGAGAGGATGATTGAGCAACTGATGACCCAGATGGATATTGCCTATTACCCGAAAGAGACGGTTTTAATCGCTCCTCGGGTGAGGGCGGAATCACTCTACATCATTATCAAAGGTATTGTCAACGAAACCATCGAGGGTGAACTCCAAAATGTGTATGGGGAGCGCGACAGCTTTGACGCGAACTCCCTCATATACGGAAATACCCAAAGCACCTTTAGCGTCGCCGAAGATCTCATCTGCTATGAACTCCCCAAAGAATCTTTTCTCAATCTCCTCCAAGATGTCGAACCGTTTCAAAACTACTTTATGCAAGATTTCATCACCAAACACCAAAATCTGAAAGAGCGTCAGCACCAAAACGATCTGACCCCGTTTATGGTTTCCCGTGTCGATGAAATTTATCTCCATACACCCTGTTTTGTGGATGCGAAGACCCCGATTCGGGAAGCGTTGCAAAAAATGGCGGATAAAGACGGCAATGTTATTTTGGTCAAAGACGGCGAGCAAACGGGGATTGTCACCGATACGAACTTGCGCGAAAAGCTCCTTTTGAGCGATAAAAGCCGTAACGATCCTATCGGCGATATCGCGACGTACGGTCTGATCACGATTGAGCAAAGCGATTTTCTTTTTAATGCGCTGCTGCTCTTTACAAAACACGGAGTGAAACGGTTGGTGGTGACCGACGGTGAAAAAATTGTCGGGATTTTAGAGCAGCTTGATCTTCTCAGCCATTTTGCCAATCATACCCATCTCATTGCCGCATCGATCGAACGTGCGGTAAGCATTGATGAACTCCAGAGTGCACAGCGCTCCCTTACTCATCTGGTTCGTTCCTTGACCTCCAAAGGGGTACGGGTTCGGTATGTTTCCAAACTCGTGAGCGAGCTTAATGCCAAGGTGTATCGCAAAGTTTTCGAGATGGTCGTCCCCGCGTCGCTCCAAGAAAAATGTGCACTGATCGTTATGGGGTCTGAGGGGAGAGGTGAGCAGATATTGCGTACCGATCAGGATAACGCCCTCATTATTCGCGACGGTGAAAATGAAGAGATGTATGAGCCGTATATGGTACAGCTTAACGAGTACCTGCTCCAGTTGGGATTCCCGAAATGCAACGGCAACGTTATGGTTTCAAACCCTTACTGGCGTCGTAGCGTGTCGGGTTATCAAAAGCTGATTGAAGAGTGGGTCGATACTCTGAATGAAGAGTCGTTGATGGGATTGTCAATTTTTCTGGATGCTCAATGTGTTGCAGGGGATGAGAAACTGCTAGTGGCATGTCGAGACTCTTTGTATGAAGAGTTTGAAGGGCGAAGCGATATGTTGGCTCATTTGGCAAAAGCCGCTTTGGCTTTTGAAACCCCTTTGAGCCTCTTCTCGGGATTTGTTTTGGGACGTGCCGAGCATGAAAGCGAATTTGATATTAAAAAGGGGGGGATTTTCGCGATGGTTCACGGCGTCCGAATCCTCGCTTTGGAGCATAAGATTACGCAGACCAATACCACGGAACGGATCAAAGAGCTCAACAATATCGGATTGTTTGACAAGCGCTTTGCGAGTGAATTGATCGAAGCGTATGACACACTTCTGAGTATCCGACTCCATTTTATGCTAGCCCAAAAGCAGGGGAACGATGAAAAAAATTATGTGAACCCGAAAATGCTCACGAAGCCGGAGAGGGATTTGCTCAAAGATGCTTTTAAAGTGGTCAATACCTTTAAAAAATTTCTCACCTACCACTTCCATTTAGGTATGGTGGTGTGATGTTCGCTTTTCTCAAACAAGCGTGGAACCGTAGAGGGTTAAATGATGAAAATTATGCGTGGATGTTTGAGCCTTACAGCGGAGATGAAGTGGTTGTATTCGATACCGAAACGACAGGGCTGAATACGAAAAAAGATGCAGTGCTGAGTATCGGGGCGGTTAAGGTCAAAGGGGATCGCATTTTGACCTCTGAGAGCTTTGAAATATTCTTGAAACCTGACAAAGAGATCAGTGTGGAGAGCATCAAAATTCACCACATCAGACCGTGTGATTTAGAAAATGGTATCGAACCGCAAGAGGGGGCAAAAAAGTTTCTCGATTTTATCGGAAACCGCCCCTTGGTTGGGTATTATTTAGAGTTTGATATGGCGATGATGAATCGTCTCATCAAGCCTTGGCTGGGGGTAACTCTTCCCAATAAACAGATTGAAGTTTCAGGGCTCTATTTTGATAAAAAAATTGCCCTGATCCCTCAAGGAAACATTGATTTGCGCTTTGATACAATCCTCCGAGATTTGAATATCCCGAGGATGGGTCAGCACAATGCGTTGAATGACGCGATTATGACCGCAATGGTCTACATTAAATTAAAAAATACACTTAAACTACACTAAGGAGCCTTAACTATGAGTGATATCGTAAAACCAACTTTTCAACCGAACCGCGAGTTCGCCAAAAATGCCCGCATCAAAAATATGTGTGAATACCATGACCTACAAACATGGGCAAATGAGGATTATGAGGGATTTTGGGCGCACTTTGCTAATGAAAAAATTGACTGGTTTTCACCCTACACCCAAGTCCTCGATGAGAGTAACGCACCGTTTTACAAATGGTTCGTGAACGGAAAACTCAACGTCGCCCACCAATGTATCGACCGTCATCTCAGCTCACGCAAAAACAAAGCGGCGATCATTTTCGAAGGGGATCGCGGTGATAAACAAATCATTACCTACCTTGAGCTTTATTACAACGTCAATAAATTTGCAAACCTTCTTAAAAATGAGTTTCACGTCAAAAAAGGGGATCGTGTCGTTATCTATATGCCGATGATTCCTGAAGCGGCGTACGCGATGCTCGCATGTGCTCGTATCGGAGCGATCCACTCGATCGTTTTCGGCGGGTTCTCGTCTGAAGCGTTAAAAGACCGTATCGAAGATGCCGAGGCAAAAGTCGTCATCACTGCTGATGGAGCATTCCGTAAAGACAAACCGTACATGCTCAAGCCGGTAGTCGATCAAGCAATCGATGAAAAATCTCCGGTTGAGAAAGTTCTCGTGGTTGAGCGTAACAACGAAGATATTACGTGGGTAGCGGGACGCGATTACTCGTACAACGAACTCATTAAAAATCAATCCAGCGTATGTGAAGCCGA
>DATDUY010000312.1:0-8212 GCA_035290165.1 Sulfuricurvum sp.
AACTGCCCCTCATCTAAACAAAAATAAAATACGCGAACTTCTTGATATCCACATCAGTGGAAAACGGGATATTCACCCTTTATTATGGGCAATTTATACATATTTAGTTTGGGAGAAAAATTATGATTAAACAATGGGCTTTAGACGTTTTAAGCTGCCCGAAATGCTCCGGCAAACTGAACAATGTGCAAGAGGGTGTACAATGTGAGCAATGCGCTATTACGTATCCGTATCAAAACGGCATTTTACGATGTGTCGAAATGGACAATTATGCGGAAAGTTTCGGCTTTCAATGGAATTTTTTCAAGAAAACGCAGCATGACTCTGCTAACGAATACGCCCATTCGACACGAAGGTTCAAGGCTGAAACCGGCTGGGAGGAAAATGACCTTTCGGGAAACATAGTCTTAGACGGCGGATGCGGCAATGGCCGTTTTACCGAAATCGCTCTGAAAATGGGGGCGAAAGTCATTGCATTGGATCTTTCCAATGCCGTCGAAACGTGTTATAGCAATATGAGTGAAGCCGGTTTTAGCGATGAAGATTTTCTGGTCGTGCAAGCTTCGTTTTACGAAATGCCGATCAAAGAAAACAGCCTTGATAAAGCTTTTACCCTAGGAGTTTTGCAGCATACCCCCAATCCTAGACTTTCTCTCGAAAAAATTGCCGCTCTTGTTAAACACGATGGCGACATTGCATGTTGGGTTTATGAAAAAAACTGGAAAATGTGGATGGACTACCGATATTATTTTCGAACCGTTACCAAATATCTCTCAAAAAATGCGAACTGGAAATTGAGCCTTTTTTTAACGCATACTTTCTTCCCTTTGGCGTGGTTTTTAAACAAATATTTCGGCTTTCCGGGAAAACTGATCAGCCGAGTTTTTCTACCGATAGCCTTCCGCCGCGTCCACTCGTCGATGGGATATGCCGATTCCAAGACATGGACCCTTTTGGATACGTTTGACAATCTTTCTCCCCGCTATGATCTGCCGATTTCTGAAAAAGAGATGTTTCGGTGGCTTGAAGCATCCGGTTTTACCGACATTGTTCGTCAAAATACTCCGGGGCTGGCAGTCAAAGCACTCAAAAAATGAAAAAAATCTTCATCAATGCCCTCTCCGCCCATCAGGGGGGGGGACAAACGTATCTTCTCAATCTTTTTCACAACAGACCTTCGGGGGATTACAAAATCTTTCTCTTGGTGCATAAAAAAAATAGGCATCTTTTTGAAACCTTCACAGCGGAGAATTTTGAACTGGTCGAAAATGAGCTCGGTTCCGGCAATATTGTTCAACGGGTTCTCTTTGAAAAGCTTTTTCTGCCGAAGCTTCTCAGACAATTCAATATAGATGTGTATTACGCTCCCGGCGGCATCATGAATATTGCTGTTCCATCGGGCTGTAAAAGCGTCGTAGCATTCCGTAATATGCTCCCGTTTCAAAAAGAATCAATAGCCAAGTATCCGTTTTTGAGCTATATGCGTTTTCGCAATACCCTGCTCCGTTATGTTTTTTTGCACTCATTTCAAAAAGCCGATAATGTCATTTTTATCTCCAAATACGCCCAACAGGTTATCCAACAATTCATTCCAGATATTTCGAAAAAAAGTACCGTTATCTATCACGGGCTAAACGAAAATTTTATCTACTCTGCCGATGCAGTACATACCGACAGTTCCTTCCCGTATCACGATTACTACCTCTATGTTTCAACGCTGGACGTTTATAAATCACAGTTAGAACTGATCGAAAGCTGGAAAATACTAAGCAAAGAGCACGGCTTTACAAAACCGCTTCTATTGGTAGGTCCAAAAGATAGCTATTACGGTCAGCTTGTTATCGAAAAGATTAGAGAATCGGGGCTGAATGATTTTGTCATATATGTTGGAAATGTTGCGTACGATGAGCTTCCCCGCTACTATCATCATGCTGATGCGATCATCTATGCGTCTGTGTGCGAAAACTGCCCCAATATCCTCCTCGAATCTATGGCAAGTCAGAAAATGATCTATTGTTCCGACCATCAGCCGATGCCCGAATTCGGACAAGATGGAGTTGTCTATTTTGACCCTCAAAAGCCTTCAGAACTTGTAAAATTAGTTCTTCGCTATGATACCGATACTGAGAGTAACACTATGTACAGTGACAAAGCCATGATACAGGCACAAAAGTTTGACTGGACAAAAACAGCTGAAGAAACTTTTGCATATCTAAGAGGTTAAAGATTTAACTATGAATGTTCGTGATATTATGACAACCAAAATTCATAATCCTGGTTGAAGCTTTTATAAATGAACAGAAAAATTAACGAACTTAAAAAATTTTCTTTACTATTGTCATTTGTTTTTTTAGCGGCTGGATCTTATTTTTTTATTTTTGCATCGCAAAAATATCCGTTATTTTTCATTGTTTCAATAACTTTTTTGCTTATTGCATACACAAGACCCGCACTGATATCGCCGCTCTATTCATCGTGGATGAAAATCGGCCATATCATGGGAAGCATCTCGTCAAAAATTATTTTATCCGTTCTTTTTTACGGTATTTTTACTCCTATCGCTATTGTTCTACGGTTGCAAGGAAAAGATCTTTTAAATAAAAAACTCAATACAACTGAGAACAGCTACTGGATAAGCCGAAAAGAGCAGCCCAACTCGATGAAAAATCAATTTTAAGGAAATAACGTGTCTTTTCTACAAGAATTATGGGCATTTATGAAAGCCAGAAAAAAATTCTGGCTTGCTCCAATCATTTTTATCATGCTACTTCTTGGTGTGTTGATCGTATTGGCCGAAGGGAGCGTCGTCGCTCCTTTCGTATACACACTGTTTTAGGAATACAATGTACATATTAGGGATATCGGCATATTATCACGACTCAGCAGCAGTACTTATCTGCGATGAAAAAATTATTGCTGCCGTGCAGGAAGAACGTTTTACCCGTAAAAAAGCGGATGCATCCTTCCCCGTCAATTCCATCAAATATTGCCTTCTCGAAGCAGGCATAACACTCGATCAGATTGATCACATAGCGTTTTACGACAAACCCTTTATCAAATTTGAGCGACTTTTGGAAACCTATTTGGCCGAAGCACCCAAAGGTTTCGGTTCGTTTTTGCTTTCTATGCCTATATGGCTTAAAGACAAACTTTTTCTCAAAGAGACACTGGGCCGTGAGTTAAAAAAGCTTTTTGAAGAACTCAATCCGGATGCGGATAGCAAAACTTGTAAAGCTTTTAAGGCAAAAATCACCCATAACATCATGTTCGGAGAGCATCACCAAAGCCATGCCGCGAGCGCTTTTTATCCTAGTCCGTTTGAAGAAGCGGCCATCCTTACTATTGACGGTGTTGGCGAGTGGACAACAACCTCTTTAGCCTACGGTAAAAATAACACCATAGAATTTTTGCAGGAAATTCATTTTCCCCATTCGCTCGGTTTACTCTACTCGGCCTTTACCTATTACACAGGATTTAAAGTCAACAGCGGCGAATACAAAGTGATGGGGCTGGCCCCTTACGGCAATCCAAAATACGTTTCCGTTATCAAAGAACATTTAATAGATATCAAAGAAGACGGTTCTTTCAAACTGGACATGAGTTACTTCAACTACACGACCGGCCTGACAATGACCAACCGAAAATTCCACGATCTGTTCGGAGGATCACCCCGAAAAGCTGAAAGCAGCCTCACCCAAAAAGAGATGGATTTGGCAGCGTCGGTGCAAGTGATTACGGAAGAAATCATGATCAAAATGGCTAAACATGCTAAACAAGTCACTGGCTCAGATAATCTTTGTCTGGCCGGTGGGGTAGCATTGAACTGTGTTGCCAACGGAAAACTACTGCAAGAGAATATTTTCAAAAATATCTGGATACAACCTGCAGCCGGTGATGCCGGAGGAGCACTCGGCGGTGCCATGAGCGTGTATTACCAGGAACTGGCTCATCCGCGCACAATTTGTCCGAACGAGCTGGATAAGATGGAAGGTTCCTATCTAGGACCGAAATATTCTTCTGAAGCCATTAAAACGTATTTGGATTCCGTCAATGCCGTATACGATTACTATAGTGATGAAAAAGAGCTAGTCAAGACCGTTGCAGGAAATATGGCGGAAGAAAAAGTGATCGGCTGGCATTATGACCGGATGGAATTTGGCCCGCGGTCACTCGGGCACAGAAGCATTATCGGCGATGCCCGCAGCACAAAGATGCAATCAACCATGAATCTAAAAATAAAATACCGGGAATCATTCAGACCGTTTGCCCCGAGCGTATTGAGAGAAAAGCTGCACGAGTGGTTCGAGCTTGAAACCGACAGCCCTTATATGCTTCTGGTAGCTCCCGTCAAACGTGAGAGATGCCTCGTGATGAGCGAAGATCAACAAAGGCTTTTCGGTATTGAAAAGATCAACGTCCCCAGAAGCGATATCCCGGCAGTGACACATGTCGATTACAGCGCAAGGATACAAACGGTTCACCCGACGACGAACCCACGATATTACGATCTTCTGCGTGAGTTCGAAAAACTGACCGGGTGTCCGCTCATCGTCAACACTTCGTTTAATGTCCGTGGCGAACCGATAGTCTGTACCCCCGAAGACAGTTATCGCTGTTTCATGCGAACTGAAATCGATGTACTGGTTATCGACGACTTCGTACTCTATAAAAACAATCAGCCAGCATTTGAAGATTCGGGTAACTGGCAAACGGAGTTTGAACTTGACTAAAAAGAATATCGTTTTTTATTTCATCATGTTATCCATCACGGGTATACTTATAGATGGTCTAATTGGCCTTTTCATCTATTTCGGTAAAGACAAACTGCTCAAAACACTCAACGAGGGTCTCAAAGAAAAAATGGAAATTGTCGAGCATCCCTATAAAAGCTATTCACTGAATAGCGGGATAAAACCCTATGCAAACAAATACCGTTTCGATATGGTGGTCGATTCGTACGGACATACCGTACTCCAACAAGATGCCCGTATTTTCGATCAGCCAAAAGCCAAAGACGAGTTGCGAATTTTAACACTCGGAGGCAGTACAACCTATCAACCGTGGGCATTTATCGTCGCAGAACTACTGAACAAACACCAAAACCTTACCGTCCGTGCAGTCAACGGAGGAACCGGTGGATACACGTCAATGGAAAATCTGATCGATCTGACGACATCCGGCTTTGCCTATCAGCCCGATATCGTCATCGCCTATTTACCAATCAACGATATATATTGGGCCGGTCTTTATTCTAAGTTCAAAAGAGACTATACCCATATGCGAATTCCATTCAAGACCAAAGAACTCTCCGAAAAGCCCGAATACCGTATGGAATATCCTTTTGTTAAAAGCCTTCTAAAGATTTATACATATAACCGTCAAGTGGACGAATACATTGCCAATAACAGCTTGAACGGATCAGCAGTCCGAGATTTTAACAGCACTTTTATTCTTGAAACGAAAAAAATAGCCAACCATGACAAAGTCAGTGCTGCCGTTCGAGACAATATTTATATGATGAAAGAGCTGTGCAAATCTAAAGGAATCCACTTTGTATTAGTAACGCAAAAAGTTTTTCCAACCGATAATGAGTACTATACCATCATGGATGGGGCAACGATGCAGATCATCAACGATATTATCAAAGACCCTATGTTAAAAGACATCAAAATCCTGGAAATGCAAAAAACAATGCCCAATGCTCTTTCAAAAACAGATAAAGAACGGTTACAAAAAGAGTTTCCTGTTGTAGAACTCAATGTTTCAGAAAAAATGAGTTACGACTCCATGCATTTCAACGACGCAGCATTGCACCTATTCGCACTGCATGTCAAAGATTTCCTTGTAACCAATGGATACGTAACGCAAAATCGATAAAAATAAGTTTTAGAACTACCCAAATATCCCTAAGGTATTCAGCAATGAATCGATTATCTGCTAAAATGCCATAATTACTAAAGTAAGGTTTCGTATGATTAAAAATAATGTTTTTTCGAATAAAACGCTTCTTATCACCGGAGGTACAGGCTCATTCGGCAATGCCGTCCTACGAAGATTTCTGGATACGGACATAGAAGAGATCCGTATTTTTAGCCGTGACGAGAAAAAACAGGATGATATGCGTAAGCAGTACAATAATCCAAAGCTCAAATTTTATCTAGGCGATGTGCGTGATAACAATTCTATCATTGATGCAATGCGCGGAGTCGATTATGTATTTCATGCAGCTGCACTGAAGCAGGTTCCTTCATGCGAGTTTCACCCGATGCAAGCAGTACAGACCAATGTTATCGGAACCGAAAACGTGCTCAATTGTGCTATCAATGCCGATGTCAAAAAAGTGATTGTCCTCAGTACGGATAAAGCCGTTTACCCAATCAATGCCATGGGTATTTCCAAAGCGATGATGGAAAAAGTTGCCGTTGCCAAATCGCGTAATCTATTCGATAACGAGATTATGATCGCTTGTACCCGATACGGTAATGTCATGGCCTCTCGCGGATCAGTCATCCCACTGTTTATCGATCAGATCCGCGCCGAAAAAGAGATCACAATAACAGACCCCGCAATGACCCGCTTTATGATGAGTTTGGATCAAGCGGTAGAGTTAGTCCTTTTTGCATTTGAAAACGGCCACAACGGGGATATTTTCGTCCAAAAAGCACCTGCTGCAACGATCGAATTACTGGCGCATACCCTTAAGAATCTACTAAATCGACCGGAGCATAAAGTTAATATTATAGGTACACGCCACGGTGAAAAACTCTACGAAACACTGCTGACGAAAGAAGAGATGGTTCATGCGGTGGATATGGGAGAATATTACCGGATTCCCGCCGATACACGCGATCTAAACTACAGTAAATTCGTCGAAGACGGCGAAACTGTCGTGACACAGGCTCACGAATATCACTCTCACAATACCCATCGTCTCGATGAAGCAGAGCTACGTGAAATGCTACTCGGATTACGTGAAATTCAAGATGATTTATCCCAATTTGGAGTGATTGTGTGAAAATATTAGTAACAGGAAGCAATGGGTTTATCGGGAAAAACTTGATTGAATCACTGGCTAGAACAAAAAGCCTTGAGGTTTTGACTTACACAAAAAATGATTCTCAAGAACACTTAGAAAATCTACTTGAAAAAGCAGATTTTATTTTTCATTTGGCGGGTGTCAATCGTCCTCAAAATAGTGTGGAATTTTATCACGGGAATAGTGATCTTACTCAATTGATTGTTAATACTCTTGTCAAGTTACAAAAAAAAGTACCCATTCTTCTTTCATCGTCAACACAAGTCGGTGGAGATAGTGATTACGCCAAAAGCAAAGAGATGAGTGAAAAGATAATTGAGCAATATTCTATAGACTATCATGTAAAATGTTTTATCTACAGGTTACCGAATGTTTTTGGAAAATGGTCAAAACCAAACTATAATTCTGCAATAGCTACATGGTGTCATAATATTACGAGAGATCTCCCCATTCAAGTCAATGATAGAACTACAATATTAAACTTAGTCTATATTGGAGATGTAATTGGAGCATTTATAGAGAGGCTTTTTGTGAGTCAATCAGATTCTCTTTATTATGATATTCCCGTTATATATCAAAAAACACTAGGTGAAATTGAAGATTTACTGTACCAATTTAGAGAAAGTCGCACAAGTTTGTTGATTCCTCAAATAGCTGATGGCTTTAAGCGGGCTATGTATGCAACCTATCTTAGTTTTCTTCCTCATGATCGGTTTTCATATAAACTAAGTGGTCATCAAGATATACGTGGAACTTTCTATGAGATTCTAAAAACACTTGACAGTGGTCAGCTTGGATTATCTACAACAAAACCTGGAGTTACAAGAGGCAATCATTATCACAATACTAAAAATGAAAAATTTTTAGTTATTAGAGGAAAAGCACTTATTGAATTAAGAGATATTAATAGTGATGAAATCATTCAATACAATGTCTGTGGAGAAGAGCTTGAAATAGTAGAAATGATACCTGGTTATACGCATAATATTACCAATACTGGTGATGATGAAATGGTTTTATTAATTTGGGCAAATGAAAATTATAATCCAAATGCGCCTGATACAAACTTTTTGGTGGTGAAATAATGAAAAAATTAAAAGTAATGACAATAGTCGGCACCCGACCTGAAATTATTCGCCTCTCAGCCGTCATTGCTAAACTGGAATCTTCCGAGAG
>DATDUY010000313.1:0-6865 GCA_035290165.1 Sulfuricurvum sp.
AGGCTCCGACCGCAGCATAAAGACCTGAGGTGGCAGAGTTGACGCTGATTGCGTGTTTTACCCCGAAATACTTCGCCCACTCAGACTCCAATGCACGAACTTCAGGCCCTCCGAAAAAATCATCATGCCATGTCCCTAAAAAGGTAGAGAGTTTACCGCTGCGCAATACGCGCAATACCGCCTCTTCTTCTTCAACTCCGATGGTATTGTACGCCGGAAAAGGTATGGAACGGAGTTTATCTCCTCCGTGGATTGCAAGTTTCATGAGCGATATACCTTTATAAAAGCTTGAAAAATCAATTCATGCAGATGAAGGTGCTCTTTGAAAATTTCATTGCATGTCTGATCACTCTCACGGATTAAAAATTCAACCGAATCAAGGGCATAACGAGAGAGGTTGGTCATAATACATTCCTTCAGGGCAAGGGTAAAATATCCTTCATAGGTACCGGAGGGGATACGTGAATAAATCTCGATCTTATCACCCCCATCAAGCACTTTAATCACCCCTTTTTCAAACCAGATCGTGAGTTCAAACAGCGAATAATCGGGAGATTTCAATACCGATATGTTTCCATCTCCATTTTTTAACGAGATTCCGAATTCACCGCAGATATCCCCGTTACAATGCGATGCTTTAAACGGTTTTATTGCACTTACATAACCTAAAAAGTGACTCAAAACACCTAACAGGTGCGAACCGTTATGAAGCAGCCCTTTGGTACATACACCTTGAAAGCCTAAAGCTTTTCCAAACTCATCACTTTTTATTCGTGTTGAAAGTTCGATAAAAGCTTTATTGTATCGGCGCATCAAATGAATCAGAATCTTTTTATTGCTATTTTGGAGCGCGCTGATTAGAGAATGAAACTCTTCTTTGGATGCAACAATCGGTTTTTCGCACAATATCATCGAACAATCTTTCCGTTTAAGCAGTGTCGTAAGATCACGAAAATGGGATGCGGTAGAGGAAGAGATAGAGGCGATATCATACTGTTCATCTGCACTGACATCATCGATTGAGAAATAGCGATGAACTTCTCCCCATCGCTCCATAAAGGCAAAAACATTCAATTCGGAGGGTTCACAAATGGCACACAGTTGTGTCTTGGGGGAGAGAGTGTAGGCATGAGCATGACTGGCAACCGCATCCGATGCCGGAGAGTCAATGAGTCCGCCGATACTTCCGGCTCCGATAATAAGTGCGTTAAGTCGGGTTTCACCCATTCAGTCAGCCTTTATAACAGTATGTACGAATGTAGCAAAATCCATACCGAATTTATCCATATGTAAAGAAGATCCATTTAACAGTTCAGGAGAAAGGTTATTCAAATGATTTAACTGTCGATTCGTTGGCAATGGGAGGAGAAATTTCCGCTCTTTTGTAGGGAGATATGAGATAATCGGTTTGCCTAAAAGTGCTGCGATATAGAGAGCCATGGTATCAAATCCGATAATTACTTTCGCACACAAAAGTTCATCAATCAGATCTGCAGAATGACTCTCATGCATTTGCACCGATATATTTGGATAACGCAGCAATATTGCATCATAATTTGAAGACATTTCACTCGGATGGAGACGAATAATGAGATTTTCACATTGAAAATCTTCAAAATGCTCTAATATATCTTCCAATGCCGTATACTGGGTAAATCCCCAATAAAGCGGATCACCGTACGTTTTCTCAGCTACGCTATCGGTCGGTTCGCTTAAAAATAACAGTGTCTTACCTACCTCAGCTTTTCGCAGCATCGCATCCTCAATAAGACGAATAAGGTAGTGATTGGGCAGTTTTAACGGATTTGGAAGCTTTAACTCCAACGCAAGAGTATACGCCCTCTCATCATGTACTGCCGTAAAATCTCCCAGATTCTCTTCCCATCCGTCTTTCGGATATCCGAAACGTTCCCGATAGTTGCTCCAGTGATCGAGAAAGGCAACCGTAGGAATCCCGTCCATTTTGCAATAATGAACATAAGGTTGCTCACATTTATCTTGCCATCCGGTACCGAAAAGTAAAAGATCGGGATGAATTTCTTCCAACTGTTCCGCCGCATCTGTCATCGGAGCATAGGGTAAATTATAGCGTTTGCATATCGTCGCCATCGGGCTGGCAGTTTTTGCAAAAATATACCATGTGGCCTTTGTTCTGTATTCTTGTATAAACGCACATATAAGTTCAGAACTCCCGGCATCGTGAGAAACGACAGCAATGTTCATCCGATATATTCCCAGCTAAGCGGTGTCCCTTTGGAAGCATCCGATCTAAAAGACTTCCCTAAAATCTCAGTGAGATATTTTGGGGCAAGACCGAAACCGGGACGGACGGAACGGACATTGGATGTTGTAATCATCTCCCCCGCTTTGACATCTTCGGCGATAAAGAGACTGCGGGAAAATTCACGTGATGTTAAACTTTTTTCAGAGAGATCATACGTCACTCGCCCCAGTAGTTTTTCGGTATCACGCACCGCATCAACCATCATTTTAAACTCATGCGGTTCCAGACTAAAGACACTGTCCGCTCCCCCCATATCACGATCAAGAATAAAATGTTTCTCGATGACACGAGCACCCAAAGCGACGGCGGCAACAGGAGCCGAGAGGCTCATCGTATGATCGCTCAATCCCACATTCACCCCGAATCTCTCGACCATATCCGCAATAGTGAGGAGATTCATCTCTTCCAACGCCGCCGGATAGGCGGAGGTGCATTTTAGGAGAGTGATTTGATCATTCCCCATTCGACGGCACGCATCCAGAGCCTCTTCGATATCGCTCAGTGTCGCGATACCGGTGGAGATGATGATCGGCTTACCCTTCGCAGCCGTATACTCGATCAAAGGGATATCGGTGATCTCGAAACTGGCGATTTTATAGGCGGGAACCTCCAAATCAGATAAGAAATCAACGGCACTTGGATCGAACGGGGAAGAGAATGCTTCCATCCCCAAACTTTTAGCATGATCAAAAAGTGTTTTATGCCATTCCCACGGGGTCATTGCCTCTGCGTAGAGATCGTAAAACTTCCGCTTGTCCCACAGCGTCCCCTGTGAAATCGTAAACAGTTCACTGTCGCAATCGAGGGTAATCGTATCGGGAGTATAGGTCTGGAGTTTGATCGCATCGGCACCGGATTCTTTCATAGCGGTAATCGTTTTGAGTGCCGTATCGAGTGAACCGTTATGATTGGCGGAGAGTTCGGCGATGATAAAGACTTTTTCATCCGTGTTATGGTGTCCGATGTTCATTGGCTTAGCTCCATAGTGATAAGTTCTCGCTCTTCATAGAGAGTGCGGTTTGTTGCTGTAAAATCAAATTTTTCGTATAAATGTATAGCCCGTATGTTGTCACTAAACACATTGGCGACCAGTTTCTTTACCTTGAGTGTCGTAAACGCATAATCGATCAAGACTTCCATCAATACACCCCCGACACCGCGCATATCAGGTTTGGCATAAATCCCAAGTTCGGCAGATTCTTCCGTTATATCGGTAAAATCGATCACTCCGATATACTCATTTTCCTGTTTTACCAAAAAGTAGCGTTTATCCGCTCTGCTTTTTAACGATTCGATAAAATGCAGATGTTCATCTAAAGATATTTCATTCTGATGGAGCATCCATTCACGAACCTTCGGATGATTACGCCATGAGAGAACCAGCGTACATTCACTCTCTTCAAGCGTTGTAAAATTGAGCAAGTGCATCGACATTCCACTCCTCCCATACAGAGTAATTTTTTTCTTTTAGATACGCGAACAAATCCTCTTGATTGGACGCCGTTTTAATCGCAATAAACGGAATCTCCATAAACAGAACCTCATGTACCATGACACTGGGGGTAATGATTGCCAAACGGCTTTGGTTAAGCAGTTGTGCTATCTGTTTTGAATTTATCTCTAACGTGATATTTTTTTTCTCTTTAACAAAGCTTTCCAGTTCCACCAGATGGGGATTTCCTGATGTTGTTACGACGCAGATACTACGAT
Source organism: Sulfuricurvum sp. (assembly GCA_035290165.1). GTDB lineage: Bacteria > Campylobacterota > Campylobacteria > Campylobacterales > Sulfurimonadaceae > Sulfuricurvum. The sequence goes on from DATDUY010000313.1 coordinate 3,995, forward strand.
CATCGCTCAGTGTTTTGAGAATACCCAGCGTCGTATTGGTCGGATCACTCCCCCCCATAGCGATAAAAATATCGTACAGTTTTTCCCGTTGTATCTGTTTCTCTACTTTAAATTCATCCCGTATCAGCGTATATTCCGCTCCGCACCGCAATTCACACTGCTCAGGAACCAAACCGCTATATCGCTCTTTATCGGCTGAGATATTATGATTGAGAAGAATGTCACAATGGTGTCTCTCATAGGTATCATCAAGGCAGAGGATGCTCACCCCCGTCTCCTCTCTTACCTTTTTCTCGTAAGCATCATCAATACCGTAATGATCGAAAACAACCCTATCGATTTTTTCGTCCCGAATAAAAGCTATCAGTTCATCAGAATCATTTGAACTAAGAATATGGACGGGATAGGGGATGTGATCGATGATATTTCCGCTCAACGCTTGAGAGGCAAACTGTACCGTATCGTTAGGATACTGTTGTGCAAGAACTAAATCCCGCATAATATGTCCCATACCGATCTCGCTTGAGGAATCGGCACGTATCAAAATATTCATAACTCTTGAAGAACTTTGTACATCAGCTCGGCACGCATCCAATCCTCTAATGTATCGATGTCTTGCACCAGATGACGAGGCAACACAATCGTTGTCGCCGCATCGGAAAAAATAGGTTTTCCGCTCAGCCATGCTTCCGATGTACCCCAATAAAATTGCCCAACATCGTGATACGCTTCTTCAAGATCTTGGCTGCGCGTTGCGAAATGTTCAGGGTAAAACATCGCAATATTCCCTTGCTCGTCACGCATAACTGCGCGCTGAATCGGAAAAGGGAACGTCGTAACAGGAAAAGTGTACTGTTTGTTATGTGTGATAAGGGTGTTATAGGCATCAAGAATGTCTTCTGAGCGGATGAATGGTGCTGTTGCATAAATACAACACGCATAATCGATAACCGAATCGTTTTGAAGTGTTTGAATAGCGTGAGCGATAACGGGGATGGTGGCGGTGTGATCGTCACTCAACTCTTTAGGGCGAATAAAAGGGACTTCCGCACCAAAGGATCTGGCAACCTCAGCAATCTCTTCATCATCGGTCGTTACAACAATGCGATCAAATAATCCTGATTCCTGTGCCGCTTTGATACTGTGTGCGATAATAGGGAGTCCGGCAAAGAATTTGATATTTTTACGGGGTATCCGTTTGCTTCCGCCTCGGGCCGGAATAATAGCCACACGCATTGATTCTCCTTTAAAAACTGCATCCGCGATGGGAATATTTTTCAATCACTTCAAGTACGATATCGGCAACCCATGCAGCATCTTCTAACGTCATTTTCTGATGGCAGGGGATAGAGATTTCGGAGCAGTAAAAATGTTCGGTACTACTCAAACGTTGCTCACCATAACGCTCTTTATAAAAACTGTTTTGATAGATAGGTTTATAATGAATCTGTACCCCTATCCCTCGGGATTGCAACTCACCAAAGATATCCTCTTTGACACAATGAAGTTCAGGATTAAGCAAAAGGGGATAAAGGTGACGTGCACTTTGTTCACGGGGATCTATCGCAATGATAGAAAAGAGTTTGTGTCCCGAAAAACGCTCATCATAATAGCGACCGATCTGTTCGCGTATATGGATAAAACGATCCAGTTTATGCAGTTGAGAAAGTCCCAATGCCGCAGCAAATTCGGTAAGACGGAAGTTGTATCCCAAACTCACCATATCGGAGTTCCACAGCTCTTTTTTCATAATACCGTGAGAGCGGAAAAGGCGAAGAGCTTTTGCATACGCTTCATTATCCGTTACAACCGCTCCCCCCTCGCCCGTCGTGATCGGTTTGATAGCATGAAAGCTGAAAATAGTCATATCCGCAAATGATCCGATTTTTTTCCCATTAACAGCACTTCCCAATGCATGAGAAGCATCTTCAATAACCAAAAGGTTATGCTTGTTAGCTATCTCTTTTATCGCCCCTAGGGCAACCGGTTTACCGGCAAAATCGACGGGAACAATCGCACGGGTGTTAGGAGTAATAAGTGCTTCAATTAACGTTTCATCGATATTACCATCTAATTTTACATCGCAAAAGAGAGGCTTTGTACCCAAAGCAATCGCCATATTTGAGGTAGCGACGAAACTGATAGGGGTCGTAATGATCTCATCACCCTCACCGATTCCGGCACTTGCATACGCCGCGTGCAACGCCGAAGTAGCGGAATTAAAAGTTATACAGTATCGCGCACCGACATATCGTGCAATCGCGCCCTCAAACTCCTCGACTTTGGCTCCTTGAGTTAGATGAGAGTTTTTAAGTACATCAACTACTGCAGCAATATCATCTTCTTCAATCAATTGTGTTGAATAAGGAATCATTTTACCTCATTCTGCATCAAAGCATTTTTTTCAAGAAGTGCTTCAGGGATAAGCCAATCATTGTTAATTTCAGAACTCTCTTTAGATTTATTCTCGATATAAGTTTCGACTTCATCACAATTATTTTTTGAAAAATCGGCGAATTCGGTAAATTGGATCGTCGGTTCAATGACATAATAATCATAGCATTCTACCCTCAGATGGGAATCAGCACACGGGAACATTACTCTGTACATTTTTTTACCGGAACAAATACCAATATTCCTACGAGGAAGATGCGGAACAATAACACGGATACTATCTATCACTTTCATAGAAAAAGATTTGGGAATAAAAGTTCCTCCGCCCTGCAAGCGCTGAAAGTTTTTAAGGACAAAATCAATCCCCTCTTGCAAGGTAACCCAAAATCGTGTCATCCTCGCATCGGGGATGATTATACTTTTTCCGTTGAGCATGACATTAACCCCTCTAAACAGTTAGTACTGTAAAGCAATTTT
>DATDUY010000314.1:0-8222 GCA_035290165.1 Sulfuricurvum sp.
CCACGCCTCGCGAGTACATATCTCGCTGTAGCGCTCACGCAGACGTTTGAGTATCGCAATATGTTCCTCGTATTCACCATAGACATCAACAGAGTGAAGAGTCTCTACTGACACTTGTTCAGAAGAGAGCTCTTCGAAGAAACGGAACAGATACTCCGAATTTTGGATAAAACTGAAAAAATTACGCTCAATATTGAGTGCCGTAAAACCTGAAAAATCGGATGCCTCGTGCATTGCCAAAAGGCGCAAATCCTCATCCGGTACGATCTTGCCCACAGAGACATAGGCACGTGAGAGAAACTCTCCCATTGTCATTGTATGGGGGAGAAAGCCCTCGCTCCACTGAGCTACCGCTTCACGAATACAGCGTGCAGTAGGATAAACGATACATTCTCTAGTCATTGTTCAACTTTTCTAATATATTTAATACGCCCATATCTAACTTCGAAAAAGCAAACCACTTTTTACCTAAATCTTTTAAACTCGCTCCGATATGATACACTTCCTTTTCATCGATCAATAAAAAGCGATCATGGGATGAATCAAACTTTTTTAGCTTTATGTTCGGATATTGTGCATTGTGTTTTTGCAGATCAAGTTCGAGCTGTTTGGTGATATTTTTAGTGTAGATAGTCGCTTTTACTTTTGCTTCTCGTTTGGATAGTAGTGTTAAAACACTTTCATCGATATAGTTGTCGATCAAAACGATACTTTCTTTGGCACTTTTAATGAGATCTGATACAAACAGATACGCATCATACACCTGCCCATCGTAAAAAATTCCCTGTTTTGGTTTTATTGATCTGTCCTCGATGGCACTCAGTTTCGCTTCGACTTTTTCATCGGTTTTGGTCTGTTTTTGCTCTAATGAATCAAGTCTTTGAAAAATCAAAGCATTATTTGAGATAAATCTCCGCATCTCTACAAAGGCATTGATAATGTGAATACTCATCTGTATAGCCGTTTTACTTCGTAAAACTGCTGAAAGCATGGCTACACCTTGTTCGGTAAATACGTAGGGTAAATATCTTCTTCCGCCGTGTTCTAAGGTCGCATTTTGCGACCTTAAAGAATCTTGCCCATCTAAGGTCACAAATTGTGACCTTAAACTTGAGGTCACAAATTGTGACCTCAAGTTTTGATGTTCTTCTTCGGTAAGCTGGAACATAAAATTTTCTGGGAATCGATCACTATTTCGCTTAATAGCTTGGTTAAAGACCTTCGTTTCCACATCATAAAGCTCCGCCAAATCTCTATCCAACATCACCTGCAATCCGCGAATGGTGTAGATTTTGGTTTTAATCGTTTCGTCGATGGAGGCGGTGAGTTCATTCATCTGCGATTCCTAAAATTTTGCTTCATTGTACACTGTCGCTCAAAAGTGGGATAAAATATGTCAAGATGAAAGATTACCGAACTGCATCCCCGTTTTCACGGGAATAACGAAGAAGATACCCTTCGACTCGCTCAGGGCGAACGGAAATAGGAAATTAAAACTCAGAAAGGATCGGATTGCGAGTGTCCGCTTTGAGGTTGTAGTAACGTTGAACACTTCCGACAGATACTTTTGCCATGATGTCCCAACGACCTGCTTTAGGAAGATCGACAGGCTCAAAGGTGTATTTCCCCTCTGCCACACTCGGATTACTGAGATTCATATCAAACTCTTTAAGATCCGGACGTGTGAGGATGATTTCAACCTTTGCATCATTAACGGCATTGCCTGATTTATCACTCACTTGGTACTCAAGGATGGAGCCTTTTTCACTAATCTGAGGTGTTAAAAAAGTAATCGTGTAATTTTGGTCAAACGCGATCTTAGCGTTGATAATTTCATTCGCATTAGCATCATATTCATGATACCCCTGCATCCCGTAATTGGACAATTCGACCGGATTATTGAGTGCAACTTTTATCGTCCATACACACGCGCCGATAACGCCGACGATAGAAAGTCCGATAATAATCGGCCATTTTGTTCCAGGGTTTTTAAACATTCTCCGAATCCTCTTTTTTACGAAAAAATTTACCGCGTAAATATTTCAAAATTGCGAAAAGAATGATACCGTAAAATATTACCCTCAAAATATCGATGAAGTTTTTACTTCCGCTACCCGCAGATGAACTTAAGGTAACGTTATGTTTAGCCGCGATTTGCTCGGCAACATCGCTGTAGCCGTTGAACATTGCAACCGAGTATTTAGAAACGATTTCTGCCCCTTTGGCACGCTCTGCCAAAATAGGGAGGATTGTACCGCCACGGTTACCTATTAATTCTGCAGCTTCATCAAAACTGCGTGCAAACATTACGGCACTGACGAGAGAACCCATAAAAGTTGCATTCGGACTTAAGACCTGAGATTTGTTAAAATATTCGTATAAAGAGACGGGGCGTGCCAAAATATCGACTTTTTGCTTGAGTTCGATAAACGTCATAATCACAGCTGGCTCTTTGAGCTCGGTTGAGAGTTGTTTTTCGAAATCAGCAATACTCTGATTTTCTTCCGTATCACGTACCATAACCAGATAGAGAGATACCCCTGTTTTGGCTTTGAGTTCCGCACCGATGGCATTAATTTGCTCAGAAAACTGAGGATTTTTGACAACATCATCTTTATATAAATATTCAGCATGAAGAGAGAGTGAGAATAGAATAGTGAGGGTGAGGGCCGCTAGCCCTCGTGAGAGTAACAAAAGCTACCCTTAACCGACGTAAAGGTGATTTGGTGTTATCACCGCCCACAACGTTACCGCTGCAGAAACCACTAATGCGATTGTGATGAGTTTATCCATGATACTTGCCATACTAAACCCCTTATTTTACATCAACACGATGTGTAGCATTTTCTGTGCTGAACATCTTGATGTCTTTTTCATTTTCAACTTGGTAATAGTTCGCTGCACTGCCTTGTTGTACACCCAATCCCCACACGGTCAAACCGGCAAGGATAGAGAGAAGCAATACAGTCGCGATCAACATACCGGTGATACCGTCTAATGCAAAAACACTACGATTTTCCATTCGGTTCTCCTTACTTACTAAGATCGGTGACATAAGCACCAAGCGCTTTAACTTGAGCTTCAGTCAAGTTGTTGAATGCTGGCATTGTACCGATAGCACCTTTTTTACCGTGTTTAAGAACATCAGCAACAAGAGTAGGATTGAATTCTGCGATACTAGGCGCAACCATCTCCATACCTTTTCCATCCGCTCCGTGACACGCAGCACATGTACCGGCAAATACGTCAGCACCTTCTGTGCCTTTCATTCCGCCAGCTACATATTTAGCTACTGCATCGATTTCAGCATCGGTAACCAATGCATTAGTATTAACATTCATCAAACCGTTACGATCCGGCATCGGTGCCGGGAACCCGAGCATACCTTGACCATTGTTGATAACATGTTTAATTGTTTTTTCTTCCAAACGTACATTCAAATTCGCCGCTTTACCGTCGATACCGTCTGCTTGTAGACCGTGACACGGTGCACATTGAACGATAAAGATTGATCCACCCATCTCTTTTAGGGTTTCATCATCCATATTTGCATGTTCTGCTTCGAATTTCGCGTCATGTGCCGCTACTTCTTCGTTGTATTCACCGATTTGTGAATACGCATTAACCGGATATCCCGCAAGGAAATACCAGATTGCCCAAATAGTTAATCCTAAGAAGATAACCGCCCATCCAAAAGGAAGTTCGTTTTTATATTCTCCGATACCGTCCCAATTTTCGTCTGCCAATTTACCGCCAGCGCGATCATTCTGCATTTGTCGAACATATTTGGTAACTACAAATGATGTTACGATAACAAGGACAACTGCGCCCAATACGGCGAGTTTGTTAACCCAGTCACCTTCTCCACCCATACCGCCGGCCATTCCGACAGCGACATAGGTAAAGCCAAGCATTGCAATTACAACTATGATAGCAGCAAGTACTGTCTTATTCATTTATGCCTCCTACTTTTTTATCATCGTTTTTCGAGATTGTTTCGATCGGTTGATCGGTAACATCGTCGTGGAGCGCGATATCTCCGTACTTTTCATAATCGCGCTTCCCTTTCCATTGCGAGCTGTAGAGGTGATAAATGTACGAATACAATACCACCACCAAAAACGCAACGAAGAAAAAGTAAGCATACGCTTGAAGTGTACCGATATCCACGCTTAGTCCCTTATTTCATACTGTTAAGATAAGCAATAATTGCTACGATTTCAGGGATTTGACCCGCTGCTACCGCATCTTTAACATCTTGATCTTTCATGTCTGCCGCAACTACTTTAGCTTCTTCGAGCGCCGCAGTTTTTGCTTCATCCAGTGTTCCTGCCAATGCTACAGTTGCTTTTGTGCCGTCTGCCATTGGAATTTCAGTGTTGTACGGTGTTGCAAACACTTTGTTTACGGTTACTTGCTCTGCATACGCAGTATCGATATCAGCAGTGTTTTTGAACATCCAGCGGTATGCCGGCATGATAGAACCCGGAACAACTGCCGCAGGATCTTTCATGTGATTTTCGTGCCAGTCTGTTGTACGGTAGTTACCTACACGCATCAAGTCAGGTCCTGTACGTTTTGAACCCCAAAGGAATGGACGGTCATACGCATACTCACCGCTCAAGCTGTAGTGACCGTAACGGTCAGTTTCAGATTTAAACGGACGAATGAGCTGAGAGTGACATCCCATACAGTTGTTTTTAATATAAACATGGCGACCCGCAAGTTCCAACGTGGTGTAAGGTTTTGTCCCTACAACCGGCTGAGACGCTTGCGCGAAGTTTGGCAAAATCTCAATAAGACCTGCAAACGCAATTGTTAAGAATACTGCTACCGCGAAAAAGAACGGGTGTTTTTCTAACCAGTGAAACATTTTTCCCCTCCTTATTAAGCGCCCATAGGCGATGCGTTTTGAAGTTCACTCTCTTCAACACGGCGAGAGCTTGTCATTGTTTTGTACATATTGTACGCGAACAAGAACATACCTACGAGATACAAAGTACCACCAACAGCACGGATAGTGTAATACGGATGCAATACAGTAACTGTATCGATGAATGAGTAAGCTAAGTTACCGAATTCATCGTGTGCACGCCACATCATACCTTGAGTGATACCTGCAATCCACATAGATGTGAAATACAAAACAACACCAAGTGTTTGAATCCAGAATTGTGTATTCATCAACGATTTAGAATAAATCTCACGTTTGAATACACGTGGTGCCATATGGAAAAGTGCAGCCATAATCATGAATGCAACCCAACCGAGAACACCGTCATGTACGTGACCGACAATCCAGTCTGTAAAGTGAGCCAAAGCATTAACTGATTTGATCGCTTGAATTGGACCCTCAAGAGTAGAGAACATATAGAATGTAGACGCAAGGATCATAAATTTGATCAATGGGCTAGATGCTACTTGTTGCCATTCACCCTTCATAGTAAGGAGCATATTGATCGCAGAACCCCATGATGGGAGAATCAATACAACAGAGAATACAGAACCCATAGTTTGCATCCAATCCGGTACTGTAGAGTAGATCAAGTGGTGTCCGCCAGCCCAAAGGTAAACAAACATCAATCCCCAGAAAGCAAGAAGAGACAATTTATATGAATAAACCGCTTGACCTGATTCTTTCGGAAGAAAGTAGTAGATCATCGCTACGATAGGTACAGTAAATCCGAACGCAACCGCATTGTGTCCATACCACCATTGTACCAACGCATCATTTGTACCAGAGTACATTGAAACAGAGTGATACCATGCACCGATTCCGCCTGAAGCAAAATAGGTTGGGATTTCCATATTGTTGAAAAGATACAACATAGCGATTCCAAGGAATGTAGCAATGTAATACCAGATAGAGATATAGAGTGATTTTTCACGGCGAATACCGATCAAACCGAAAATTGACATACCCCAAGTTACCCATACCACGACAACCGCGATATCAATAGGCCATTCGAAATCTGCATACTCTTTACCGGTTGAAATACCGAGTAACAATGAACCGACAACGGCTACAACAACTAAAAGGTATACAAAAAAGTGCAATTTAGCAAGGAACATCAAGAATTTTGATTCCGCCATTGATACTTTCAATACACGTTGACCTACATAATACCAAGTAGCCCAGATACCGCTAAGGGTAAAACCAAAAATAACTGAGTCAGTATGCAACGGACGAAGACGGCTAAAGTTGGTGTACTCTGCCAGCCCTTCACCAAGCATTAAATTGACACCAGGAAACGCCATTTGCCACGCTAAAATAACGCCGACAAGCATCCCGACAATACCGAGAACAACAGTTGTAAGCATAAACCACTTTGCAACCGTGTAATCATACTCCAATGGACGATTCTCCATTTACGACCTCCTTAAAGATTCAAAGCATAAGAGCCTATTAGGGCACCTCTGACTTCGCAAGACTGTGAAATCAAAGATGCCCTTAACACTTTTGTAACAAAAGTAGGCTATTAGACACTCTAATAATAGCAATGAGAGCATTTAAGAAATCTTAAATTATTAAATGTTTTTCATCATTTGAAAACTTAACGATATATTTAAGTTTATTTACAGAATTAGGGGTAGAAAAGTAACACTTAGAGGATTTTTTACTGTCAGATCAGGGGAAATTATCCCCAAAATCTATTTAACGCTGAAGAAGATTTAGGAATTCGGTGAAAATATAGCGGCTCTCTTTAGGTCCCGGGCTCGACTCAGGGTGATGCTGTACCGAGAATACGTGACCGCTGTTATAGCGGAGCCCTTCAATTGTGTTGTCAACAAGGTTTATGTGGGTCACACTTGCGATCTCACGAACCGATTCGGGAACGTTGTAGTTATGGTTTTGTGCCGTAATCTCTACCATCCCCGTTTGAACGTTTTTAACCGGATGGTTTCCGCCGTGGTGACCGAATTTCAATTTATGGGTATCGTAACCGTGTGCGATACTCAAAAGTTGATGCCCTAAACAGATTCCGAACAGTGGAATGCGGCGAGCTATCAGTTTTTTGATCTCTTCTTGCTCTCGTTTCAATACCAAAGGATCCCCCGGACCGTTTGAGAGGAATACACCGTCGATCTCTTTTGCGTCATAGCGCCCTATCAGCTCATCGGCACTGAACGAATTCGGAAGCACTTCCACTTCTAAGCCCGCTTCGGTAAGCTCATTAAGGATATTGCGTTTAACCCCGAAATCGATTGCGGCAATTCGTGCTTTCGGCGCGGGTGCATCGTTGTAGCGGAAATTGAACGGATCATAGATACCGTTACGGTGAGTGTAGGCTGTTTTGGTACTAACCTCTTCGATGTAGTTGATCTCTTCGATGCGAGGAGAAGCTTCAAGAAGTTTTTTGAGCTCTTCTTTGTCTGAAACTTTTGTCGAAGCGATCATCATCATCGCTCCCTGTGTTCGGAGCATTTTGGTAATATAGCGGGTATCAATATCGCAGATTCCGATGATCCCGTGCTTTTCCAAAAAGGTGTGCAACGCTTCCTCTGCACGAAATGAAGAGTAGTTGCTTTGGTACTGACGAACGATGATCCCTTTACAGTGAGCTCTTGTGCTCTCCATATCTTCTTCATTCACCCCGACATTCCCGATTTCAGGCATAGTAAACGTAACAAACTGTCCTGCATACGAAGGATCAGTGATAATCTCTTGGTATCCGCTCATCGACGTATTGAAAACAATTTCACCTACCGCTGTCGTATCGGCACCAAAACTTTTGGCACTCAAATAGGTACCGTTTTCGAGATAAATCCAAGCGTCACGTAACATTATGCCATCCCCCTTCGAACCAACTCATCTTTATAAAGTTTTTCATACATAATCTCATATTCATCGGTACCCGGAATCAAGTTGCGTTTGTAGCTTTTCAATTTTTGGTATACGGCAGATTCAATTTCGCTTGAATCGGCGATAGAGCCGGTAATTGCGTCAAAAATGATATTTTTGATTCGGTTTTCACTCACATCGTAATTGATCAAATCTTCTTCATACAATATATCCAGAATCTGGTGTGCAATATCAGAATAACGGTCTTCATACGACAAGACAACACCGTACTCCGGTGCCAATTTCTTTTTGATCATGAAAAAAAGTTGTCTCTCATCGGCGAGATAAAAATCGATCTGCTCTTCATTCGCATTGACTATCTCTTTTACTTTCTCTTCGAGTGCCATCTCTTTTCTAATATTGGCGCTCAAGATATTCT
>DATDUY010000315.1:0-3412 GCA_035290165.1 Sulfuricurvum sp.
TCTAGAACTCATGAAAGAGTATGAGATGGTCATCGCCGAAGAGAGCGATGATCTTCTCAAAATTCTGCGTAAAGAACTTTTAGGCGAAAAGCGTCTTGCTGAACTCAGTCAAAAAGTACATAAAAAAGTTGAACAAAAAAATATCCCCGTACGAGAATTTCAACAAAAATATACCGCACTTCTGCGGGTTGATCCTGAAAGTATTGAACGCAAAATCAAACAGTTCAATGCGATGGATTATGAAGAAGACGACGTCATCGATATCTTTGAAATGCTCCTCGAATACGGCATTCAGCGCTCCGCCAGTGATATCCACATCAACGCGTATGAATCATTTTATTGGCTCCGATATCGAATTGACGGCAAAATCGTAGCCCGTTACCTCCTCAACCATGAACTGGCCGGACGTTTCGCTCTTATCATAAAAGAGCGTTGTAACATCGATATGATCAATGTTTATGCCCCTCAGGGGGGAAGTTTTTCACGCGAATACGAAAACCGCACGATCGATTTTCGTATTGAGATTGCCCCCTCGCAATATGGAGAGAATGTCGTTTTACGTATTTTGGACAAAGCCAGCAATATCAAATCGCTCAATACACTCTTTCCTAAAAGCCATCCGATGTCGGAACACGTCCACCATTTCGTCAACCAATCCAGCGGATTCTTCCTTGTCGTAGGACCGACCGGAAGCGGTAAAACTACGACACTCAATGCTATTTTGAATCAGCGTGACAGATTGCATGAAATTATTTATACGATTGAAGATCCTATTGAATATAAAATCGATTTTGTTACCCAATACCAAATCAATGAATCCAGCGGTTTTACCTTCGCGGAGGGAATGAAATCGATCATGCGTCAAGACCCTGACGTCATCGTCATCGGGGAGATGCGTGATCGTGAATCGATCCTCACCGGACTTAAAGCGGCACACAGCGGACATATGGTTTTCTCTACCCTCCATACCCCCAACAGTTTTATGGCGATGGAACGTATCCGTGATGAGGGAGGGGATCTGTTTATCCTTGCCTATTCTCTCAGCGGTGTTGTCGCACAGCGTCTGGTACCTAAACTTTGTACCTGCAAACAACCATGCAGTGTTGAAGACGGAAAAGCATTTTTTACGACAGAGAGTTACGGCTTTGAGAAAAGTGGATGTATCCGATGTAATTTTACCGGATACAGCGGGCGAGCGTTACTTATGGATATGGTCTTCATCCCCGGAGATATGAAAGTTCGTTATCAATTCTATCTTGCCCTCAAAAACAGTACAGTGTTTAAAGCGTGGGAACATTTTATTACTTTTAGCTACTTCCAATCTGCTGCCTATTTATTCGAAATGGGACTATGCGATTACGAAACGCTGTCTCGTGAATTATTATCCTTAGGGTACGTTCATGAAACCTGATATTCTCACTCTCTTAAAGACCCTTCAACTCTCATTGGAAAACGGCAAAAGTCTTACCAATGCCCTTAATTTATTACAAAATACAACCAAAAATAAAGATGAGCGTATTGCTTACGGAAAAATTACACGCTCCATTCAAGAGGGAGCTTCATTTTCAAAAGCGGTGGAAAAATACGTCTCTCCTTCTCCCGACATTATCCAGTTTGTTGCTATGGCGGAAAAGGGGGGATCATTTGTAAAAACCCTCAAGTCCGTGGTGAACTACCTTGAAATTAAAAATAAGTTTCACCAAGAATCCAATGATAAAATTGCCCTTCCGATGATCTATTTTACATTAACGGCTATCATCATTATTTTTGTCCGTTTTTTCGCTGTCCCCTTTCACATACAAGAAGCTAAAACGTATGATCCAAAGATCTTTGTTATTATCGCTGATCATTTGGATATGGCTCTTGTTTTAAGCAATTTACTCTTCGGCGGGTTGATTCTTTTTTCCGCTTATTTCTTTATCGTGATGATTGCTCTCTTTAATTACACGGGAATAGTGCAAGGTCTTGCTAAACGATTTGCTTCATGGCTTCCTATGTCATCAAAAATCATTGCGTACTTTGAAAAATTTATCTTACTGAGTTTGCTCAGCGCCATGTTAAAAAATGGAGTTTCCTTGAAAACAGCTTTCAAAACAGCTGCAGCCGGAACCCTTGTTCCCGCCATTTCAAAACAATTTAACGGAATTCTTGCCCAAGTGAGCCGAGGTGAAAAAAACTTTTGGGCTATTCCATTTTTCGAAGACATTGAACAGCATTTGCTAGCAGGTGCGGGAACCGTTACTCAGTTGGGTGATATATTAGAACAGTTCGCCGATCGAGCGAGACTTAATGCACTCGCTATGGCAGGAAAATTTTTTCGTATCATTACTGTATTAGCTATTCTGCTGTTGGCATTTGCCGTATTTGTTGAATTTTTCACAATAGTCTTGACCCAAGTGTTGATTCAGCAAGCAATTGTTAATAGTGCAAGTCAGATCTAAAGGTGATCGGATGAAAAAAGGTTTTATGCTTATAGAAGTAATGGTTGCGATCATTATGGCCGGGATTCTTGCAGCAGTATTAGCTACAATCGGATATTACACAGTTATCCAAGGCAATACCCTCAAACAGCAAAACAGCAAAACAATGCTTGAAATTATCCGAAGTCGTTTACTCAACTCTGCGGCAAATCCTGATAGTGACTCCTATTTTGAGCTGCTTAAAGAAGTTGGCTCTACCGTTCCGGTTATAATCGGCTTAGGAAAAGATGCATGGGGACGTAATATCATCTACACTACGTATGATTTCGGTGCTCATAATGTAAATGCTACTTATGCTGATAACAATACAACATCTATTTCTCCCAATGCTAATATACTCGGGCGTCTTGTCAGTCGAGGAGAAGACGGTATTTTAGATACTGATGCATCTCATTCAGTAGCACAAAACGATGATATTATGCTCGAAATCGGCATCGGTGAAACGAACCATTTAAAACTCTACAACGGCTCCGAAGTCACTACCCAGACGCGTGGTTATAACAGCGCTATTGTATCCGCAACTGAACCGACTTCACCAATCCATGGAACACTCTGGTACAGTGAATCCAATTCTACTTTATATATGTACAACACTACCGATGCTAACTGGACTCAAATTAGCCCCTAATCATTAAAGTTTTTTTTTTATCTCCCGATATAGTCAGTAACAGCAAGGACGCTGAACTAACTTAAGAGCAAAAGCTCTTGCGATAAAAGGATTTATCATGGGTTTCAGAATTAACACCAATATCAGTGCGATGAACGCACATACAAATGCTACATTGAACAACCGTAGTTTGGACGATTCACTCTCTAAACTCAGTTCGGGTCTTCGCATTAATAAAGCGGCAGATGATGCTTCGGGAATGGTTATTGCCGATTCACTCCGTTCACAAGCCAATTCATTAGGTCAAGCAATTTCCAATGCCAAT
>DATDUY010000316.1:0-2050 GCA_035290165.1 Sulfuricurvum sp.
ATTGGTATTCATCTTTTATCCTCTTCAAATACGTTGTTAAACCAGTTTTCAAAGAGATATCTCTCAAAAGCAAGATCGCTTAGAAAATCGTTTTTAAAAAAATCCAAGTCGATGTGCAAGTGGTTTCGATCGAGTATTGTAATATTTTGATCATTATAAAAAGGTTCGTTTTTGATATTTTTATTGGTCGTCATCAGTTTTAATCCGGCTCCCAAAGTTTCGAATGTCCTCATAGTAAGTCCGTGCTGTATGTTCAGCTCGATATCGAGTGTGGCGAGCGACTCTTTGTAGACATTCAAAATCTCATCCATCCCTACGGAGTAAGTTTTTAAGTAGCCTAAATCTTTGAATTTGACAACACCGAAGCATAGGAGTCTGAAGAGCGCCATTTTGGTTATATAGAGATGGTGTTTGAAGATTAAGCCGTTTGCTTGGCAAAATGTATCGATATGTTTGATTACGTCCAATCTGTCGCTATGGTATGCACCGTAAAAAACAAGGTCATATCTCTTTGGCCGTTTATTTTTTGCAACTTCTCCGTATTTTTTGGTGTAAAAGAGGGGAAGGTAGTCCACGCCGAATTTTTGAGCATCCTCTTTATCAAACGTTTTAACACGATCAAAATAGCTGATGATGGGTTCGTAGTTGCT
Source organism: Sulfuricurvum sp. (assembly GCA_035290165.1). Taxonomy (GTDB): domain Bacteria; phylum Campylobacterota; class Campylobacteria; order Campylobacterales; family Sulfurimonadaceae; genus Sulfuricurvum. Next base: position 651 of record DATDUY010000316.1, read on the forward strand.
TTGTCGGTTAGAATCCCATTGATACATTACAAACTCGGCATTTGGAAGCTTTTGTCTCAAACTTTCCATGGCTGATGGCGATAAAATACCGCCACGTATGACAAAAACGATATCATAAGCGTTAGGTGAGACACTTTCAATAATAGTATTTCGATAACGTTCTTTGAAACGGGCGGCAACAGCTGGAAACAGTTTATTGAAAAATCTGTACAGAGGGGAGTAAATGTCTTCCGGATAAAAAGTGACGGAACCGCTTTTTGATTCCATAAAATCAATGATCTGAGTATGATAACTATAGAATTTCGGTGCGATAAAAAGGATTTTTTGACCTGAAAGATCGATCATTTATACAGACCCTTTTCTTTCATCTCCTGAATACTGTTTTCATAAAGGTCACGTTGGATTTGTTGTGTATTGACCCACTGTGTAAAACGATTAATCCCCTCTTTAAAATCCACTTTTGGACTAAAACCTAACCGATTTTGTATCAAGGTTAAATCAGCATAATTGTGCCGTATGTCTCCTAGCCGATAATTGCCGGATATATGTATTTTTGAATCGCTGTTATAAGCATTTTTCAGCGTCTCGGCAACAGTAAGGACATCGGTAGCTTCTCCGTATCCGACGTTAAAAATCTGATAGTTTGCTTCTTCTTTTTCAATCCCTAAGATAGTGGCTTCTATAACATCGTCGATATAGACAAAATCCCGACTCTCTTTGCCGTCTTCGAAAATGGTGATGTCGTTGCCGTTTTTGATGCGGGTTGAGAAGATCGATAGTATCCCCGTGTAAGGGTTGGAGAGCGATTGTCCCGCGCCGTAGACGTTTTGGTAGCGGAATGCGACAGCGGGGATATTCAGTGATTTGCCCATCACCATAAACATTTGCTCTTGAACTTGTTTGGTGATACCGTAGATGGAGGTAGGGTGAATTTTACTCTCTTCGTCAGTCGCCAATAAATCGGTATTTTGGGTGCAAAGGGGACATTTTACATTGAAATCATCTGATTTCATGTCACTATCAAGCCGCTCGGTAGGATAGACAACTCCGTGATCGGGACAGGAATATTTTCCTTCTCCGTAGATCGCTCTCGAAGAGGCAATAACCATTTTTTTGACCGTATGCGTTTCGTTAGCCAAAATATCGAGAAAAATAGAGGTCCCTTTGATATTGACATCAGTATATTTTTCGATTTCGTACATCGATTGTCCCGTTCCCGTTTCAGCCGCAAGGTGGACAACGATTTCGACCTCTTCGAGGGCACTTTTCCAATCTGAATAGTTTAAAACGCTTCCTCTGATGAACCGTACTTTCTCTTTGATGTTTTGGTAGAGTTCGCTTGATTCAGGTTCCTCACCATGGATTTGAGGGGATAGATTGTCAAGTACCGTGACACGGTA
>DATDUY010000317.1:0-9258 GCA_035290165.1 Sulfuricurvum sp.
CCTCCCGGAAATTTTCCGGCAGCGTAACTTTTTTCAATGTATTGAACCGTAAGGGGTAAGAAATCCTCATCTACAAAATCGGTCTCATCAACAACAACCGTTGCTAAGATAACCGTATCTCCGCATTTGAGCCATACAGCTCCATTGGCTTGCGCCGCTACTTGGTTAAACGCGTACGCTTCCGTTTTATTTTTTAACGCCAATTCAACATTGTATTTCATTCATTCTCCATTTTTTTATCGCGCCATAGAGGCTGTGCCTGATAGATATTTAAGATCGTTGTCGATAAATCGAAGACCTAATCCTAAGAAAATATTTTGTGACTGTGGGTTAAGGAAGTTATCCCATCCACCGTAGAGTTCAAGATGTTTTAGCATCTGATATCGCACTTGAGCCTTAAGATGTGCACGTGTTCCACGGATATCGTTGACCGCATTGAAATCGAAAGCTTCACCGCTGAATTTCAAACGGTCATGATCCATGAAATAATCGACTCCGATCCCGCCGGTCGATTCGATCGCTCCGAATCGTAACAAGGTATTGTCAAATCGTTTTCCGTATTGGAGAGAATAGTAAGTGTCTCCCTTGATATTTTTGCCCGGAGGATTCGTATCGTACTGAGAATAATCATCGGTACTGACCAAATCAAACATATAATAGGTTTCAGGATTCGGGAGGTAAGTAACCCCTAAATAGACTTTTCCATACTGATCACGCATCATATAATCGGTATGCATCGCCACCTGTAATTCACTGGTGGTAAAGTTACTCAACATTGAATCTATTTTACCGAATGCCTCTTCTCCACTTTTGAAAAATGATCCCGCATTTGCAATCGTATCTTTTAACGAAGACCTATTTTCCGTGAGAATGACACTGACATTATCTTCGATTTTAACAAACTTATCAACCGCTTCGGGAAGTTTATTCTCTAACGAACCGCTGATATTATCCATGCGTGTCGTTAAAGAGTTGATACGTGCCATAATCGCCGGAAGGTCTTTATTGACCGTATCAGCACTCTGAGCAAATCCCGCAGACATCGCTCTAAAATTGGTGATCGCTTCATGAAGGTCTTCACGATTATCGACAATCACCCCATCAAGGTTAACCCCCACGTTACGAAATGCAATAATCATCTCTTGGATTGCGGCTCGGTGCTCATCATCAAGGGTAGAGCGAAAATCTTTCAGCAAGAGTTCCAATTCTTTGGCAGCAGCATTTACCGAGTCGCTGGTTTGATCAAAAGAAGCATAACGTTTCGACTGAGAAATAATTCCTCCGGTTTGTAAATAAGCTGTCGAATCCCCGACAATAATATTAATAACTTTCGATCCCAATAACGATTCTTGTACGACAATCACTGCCGAATCATCCGGAATTTTCACATCGTTGTTAATCATCAAGGTGAGCTTGACCCGCTTCCCTTCAATCTCGATCTCTTCAACATCACCGATAGTAACCCCGTTCATTAAAACATGGGTATGTTTTTCAATCCCTGAAGCATCGTCGATATACGCTTGTATCGGATAACCTTCGCTTCCCCATTTTCCAAGAGATGTTACCTGTGTTGAGAGAAACAATAAGGCACCTAAAGCCATTACGACAAAAAGACCGATTTTTGCTTCCAGTTTCATATGTAATCCCCTCTTATTTACCGGTGAGTTTATAATCAAACTCTGCTCCACCGATCGGTTTTAAAATTATGCTAATAAAAATATACGAATCTTCGACGGAATCGTTCGCGCTGCTATTGGTTAAAACCGGCCGCCGATTTTGAACGTATCGGATTCCTAGATCGAAACAGCGCTGTGTGTACAACACTCCGATTTCATTCCGTTTTAATATCGCTTCAGTGTAATCGTACGCAATATTACCAAAGATTTTATAGTTACGATTGTACTGATAAGCGGCATCCGCCGTCCAATAGGACGCATACTCCGCACGATTATTACGAAGTTGATCGGTATAATAATGGCTTATTCCGGCATTCACAACTTCACCATTATAGCGCAGGGTATTTTGTTCTTTCGTGATTCGATTGCGATCATGATTAAAAGCCGTTTGATTGTAAAATGAGATGGTACTGGTAATCATCCACTCCAGTTCATTTTGCAACTCTCCGTAGTAGCTTCCCTGATCATCATAGCGGAAGTTTTGGGAGAGACGATCAACCAACCATTGTGATCCATTTTCAAAAATATAATTATTAACACCTAAGGAGAGGGTATCACTGGGTGCTGAAAGGGTATAAAATTCACACGCTACTCCGGCGTATGTACCGGTAATGTCACATGAATCTTTGTATGTTTCATAGTAGCCATCATAATAGCGGCTCCCCGCAGAGGTATAGCTGGCAAAGGGATTAATAACATGGGTAACATTGTTATCATACGGTTTTACCAGTGTTGAGCCGATACTAATCGTATGATCGAGCTGCGCATATTTTCCGGGCTCATACATCCCAGCTTCTGAGGGGCGCTCATTCGCATAAAACCCTATCGCTTTTAAAGAGGCGTTCATCGTGTAGCTAAGGTCGATATACTCTTCAAATAAAGAGGTTTGAAGGGTGACAGGGACATTGAAATTCCCCTCAATCGCCCTTTTTCCATTCGGTCTGTAATAATGTGTCGTTGTAGCATCGCCGCTTATCAGAAGGTAGTCGTCCAAAAAGCTTTCTAAATAGCGGTGATAATGGAGTGTCGGCGAGGTTTGAATGGTCTCATCATTACTCTCAAGGTTCAAATATTGATAATGTTTAAAATAGGCTCCGAAATAGTTATCTTCACTATTATAATATCCGTTAATCTGTGACATAACCTGATTTGAGGTGACATTTTGCGTCTCATCACTCTCTTGCAAGTTGAGATAATCGACATCGTTCATCCACGAACCGTCAACATAAAGCCCTGATTCCCCTTCTAAGTTTGAATCAAACCATTCGCGCAAAGGGGCACTGTGCCGATAATTCACGTCATACCCGAAATGTTTAATATGGGCTAAATCATTTTTAAGAGCATATTCTTCTTTTTCTTTAAAGTATCCCATCCGAATAGAGCCTTGAGAAGAGGGGGTATCGATAAAACGAAAATCTGAATAGATTCCAGAACCTCGCATTGTACGGATCTGAGGACGAAATTCCAGATCCCACCAATTCTGCGGAGCAAAATAGATCGGCTGCTGATAATAAAACCCTTCCGACCCTGACCACCCCATTATTGGAATCAACAATCCGCTTCGGCGGGTTCGATCGGTCGGGTAGCCAAAATAGGGGAGATAAAATACAGGAACTTCTCCGATTTCTAAACGTGCATTATAAAGATTGACCCACATATTTTCCGTATTATAATCACCACTTGTAAAACGGATTTTCCATAAAGGATCAGCTGAATCACACCCTGATACGGCACCGCTGGAGAGATCAATATCGTTTTGGCATCCTTGCGCTTCAGCGGCACTCATCCACAGACCGGAGAGTTGATCCACCGCGTAATAGGGTTTTGAATAGCGGGTATCCTCCACAAAATTCAAACGAGTATACTCACTTATACCGTGATACTGTCCCCCTTTGAAAATATTAACATTCCCTTTGGCTTCCATGATACTCGTATTGCGATCATAGCTGAGCTCATCCGCCGTAATAATCTGGTCTTGATATAGCACAACCGGATTGCCTTCGGAAGAGGCTATTGAGCCGTTTGCATCGACATTGGTTCCATAGAACTCAACACGATCTTCGCCCAATAACAGGGTGGATGTGATTAAACTGATCCAGTAAAACTTACGCATTGATCACCAATGTCCGTGCGGTTCGATCATGCCAACTCCGATGAAACGGATCGAGCATTGCCCATACGAATCCAAGATAAAAAAGAATCTCACTTACAACCCGAAAAACACTCCGGTTAAATGCACATAAAAATCGGGGGTTGGAAAGGGTTGAGAGTTCAATAACACGGATTTTCATTACGATTTTACCAAGACTTGCACCGTATTGCATCGTAAAAAAGGTGTGATAAAGTATCTTAATTGCCATATATTCCAATAAAAAGCTGTTCGTGACCGCAATCATCTCTTCCAACGTGTTTGCATTGGCAATCGAATCCCATAATATAACAATCATAATAACGGATAAAAGAAGTTCATCGATGCCAAAAGCAGCCGCCCTCTGACGCAAGGAAGCGAGGGAAAGATGTTCACGCTGTAAAAGGGTATCGAGGCGTTCATCCATTAGCGAAGTGCCTGATACGCGATATCAGTACGCAATTTTTTACCGGCAAAGTGAACTTGTCCGCAGAGCATATAGGCACGATCTCGTGCTTGCTTAATGCTATCACCCACACCGACACACACAAGTACACGTCCACCACTCGCATAAAGTTTGCCATCTTCTTCAGCCACACCGGCATATGCGATATGGGTATTTTGTGCAATCTCGTCATGATGTGTCTCATCGACGATAATTTCTGAGGGTTCAGAGTTATCATACGGATAATTTCGGCTTGCCATAACGACACCGACCGCGTATTTGTCATGAAATTCGACATTCAGGGTATCGAGCTGCGCAGTAGCGGCTTTGTAAAAAAGCTCACTTGCCGGTGTTTTCAATAACGGCATCAAGATTTCACACTCCGGATCACCGAAACGGACATTGAACTCCAATGTAATCGGCTCACCGTTTACGATCATCAGTCCGATAAAGAGAACCCCCTCAAACGGAGCTCCCTCTTCTTGCATCCCTTTAAGGGTTGGACGGACAATACGATCTTTCACTTTTTCATAAATTACATCGTCCACAAGAGGTGTCGGAGCGTATGCCCCCATTCCGCCCGTATTGGGACCTTCATCGTTATCTAAGAGGCGTTTATGATCCTGAGCCGCAGGGAGGAGGATAAAATCTTTTCCGTCGCACAGTGCGAACATAGAGAGCTCATAACCATCTAAAAATTCTTCAACTACAACGCGCTTGCCTGCATCGCCGAACGATTTTCCGCTGAGCATCTCAGAAACAGCAACTTTGGCTTCCTCATGACTCATTGCGATAATAACACCCTTACCGGCACATAAACCATCCGCTTTTACCACGATTGGAGCGGTTAATGACTCGATAAATTTGAACGCATCGCCGATATGATCGGTTTCAATATATCTTGCGGTTGGAATATTGTATTTAGCCAAAAAGTTTTTCATATAGACTTTTGACCCTTCGAGTTGTGCCGCTGCTTTAGATGGTCCGAAAATAACCAGCCCTTTGGCTTTGAATACATCAACCACGCCGTCACTGAGAGGACCTTCCGGCCCTACAATGGTCAAATCGATGCTATTATCCACCGCGAATTGTGCCAATTCTTCATACTCTTTGATCTCAACATTAGTACCTAACATAGGCGTTGCACCGTTACCGGGGGCAAAAAACAATTCACTTACTTCAGGGTCTTGTTTTAATACCCGTCCGATTGAAAATTCACGTCCGCCGCTTCCGATTACCATTACTCGCATACATTGACCTTGTAAAAATTAATTATCTTAGTTGAAACTCGCTAACGTTTCTCAAATAAGGTAAAAGCCCGGGCGGGCGTTTCGCAGTAGCTTTGGTTCTTCAAAGCTGTAATTGCGCCACATCGAGCGTCTCTTCCGGCGGCAATCTCTCACGCGAATGCGCTCAAACAAGACCACCGACACCCCGAAACGTCTACAGATGTGACTAGTTGTATATGTAGAACCCTCATATTGCGGTTACTCGCTGCGCCCAGAGTGAATAATTATAGCCCTAAAATCTTAAAAGGGTGATGAATTTTACCCCTTAGAGGCAATTTGACATGCCAAATCAACTGCTGAAGCGATACTCGGTGTTGAACTGAGTGATGAGAACAAACCCTCAGGAAGAGCTTTTTGAGTAGTTTTACCCATAACAACGATGGTGTGCGTAGGAAGAATGGAGTAATTTTGGATAAAACAATGGATTGATGAGGGGGAAGCAAAAATCAATACGCCGTTTTCTGCTATCTCAAAATGCAAAGCCTCATCGTTACACTCCGTTTTATACATCACCGCTTCATCAATTTTCACCCCATTTTTTCTGGCTCCATCCGCCCAAGAGGAAGCAACTCTCTCAGGGCGCAAATAAAGCCATCGCATCTGCGGAAATTCTTCCGTTACTATTGCTCCGATTCCTTCCCCGTATCCGTCCGCGACAGCCGCGATCGTGCACCCTTGAGTGCGAAACATATCAGCCGTCGGTTCGGAAACAGCAATTATGGGAAGTGCTTTCCACTGCTTTGAATAAGGTTCAAGCGCTTTTAAAATTTGTTTAGAGGTAACAATGATTCCCTCATAGTGAGAAAAATCGATATCGGGGGAAAAAAAACGGGTTTTGAGGATAGGGATATGAATCACTCCCTCATAGGGAGTTTTGGAGATCAGATAGATCGGGCGCAAATGCTACCCCTTTATTCCCACTCGATCGTAGCAGGCGGTTTGGAGCTGATATCATACACGACGCGGTTAATCCCGTCTACTTCGTTAATGATACGGCGACTGATGCGCTCTAGCAGCGTATGGGGAAGATGGGCAAACGTTGCCGTCATCCCATCCACCGCTTCAACAACACGGACACACACCGTGTTGTCATACGTACGGTTATCACCCATAACGCCAACCGATTTGACGTTTAGAAGTACCGCAAATGCCTGCCAAGTTTTCGTATAATAGCCGCTTACTTTAAGCTCATCGAGCAAGATAGCATCCGCTTCGCGTAGAAGATTTAAATCCGGTTTGTTCACTTCACCCATGATACGGATACCAAGTCCCGGTCCAGGGAACGGATGGCGGTTAACGAGTGAATCGGGAAGCCCGAGCTCAAGACCAAGTTTACGCACTTCATCTTTGAACAAATCACGAAGCGGTTCAATCAACTCAAAATCCATCCAATCCGGTAATCCGCCGACATTATGGTGCGATTTGATCGTGACGGATGGACCATTCACGGATACCGATTCGATAACATCAGGATATAAAGTTCCCTGTGCCAAGAATTTAATCCCGTCGTGCTTTTTAGCTTCCTGCTCAAATACTTCGATGAAAGTATGACCGATGATTTTACGCTTTGTTTCCGGATCAGTTACTCCGGCAAGCTTACCGAGAAAATTTTCTGAGGCATCGGCAACGACGAGAGGTACTTTGAGGTGAACTTTGAAAATATTTTCGACCGATTCACGCTCCCCCTTACGAAGTAAGCCGTTATCAACGAATACCGGAATCAGCTGATCCCCGATCGCTTCGTACAAGAGTGCCGCAACAACCGAAGAATCGACTCCACCGCTGAGAGCGCAAAGCACTTTACCCTCACCCACTTGGGCACGAATTTTGATGATTTGCTCTTTAAGAAAATGCCCCATATCCCATTTTTCGGTGATACCGCAGATTTTACGGGCGAAGTTACGGAGCATCAAGTACCCCTCTTCGGAGTGGTTAACCTCAGGGTGATACTGCATCGCATAGACTTGACGCACTTCATCGGCGATAGCGGCATACGGAGAGTTCGGTGAGTAAGCGATCGGGACGAAACCTTCCGGCAAAACATCCACTTTATCGGAATGGCTCATCCACACCGCACGCTCATCTTCACACCCCTCAAACAAAACCGAATGTTGAGTCATATCGATCGTGAGTTCCGCTTTACCATATTCGTGATGTTCGCTTCGAATAACAGATCCGCCGAAATCAACAGCAATACGCTGCATACCGTAACAAATCCCAAGCACGGGGATACCGAGAGCATATACACCCTGATCTACTTCATACGCATCTTTATTATAAACCGATGAAGGACCGCCGCTGAGGATGATCCCTTTTGGATTTTTTGCTTTGATAGCGTCGATTTTAGTGTGGTAGGGGAGAACCTCACAATAAACTTTATCTTCGCGCAAACGGCGGGCAATCAACTGAGTGTACTGGGAACCGAAATCAAGGACAATAATATTGACATCTTTCAAAGGAGAGCCTTTAAGTGGAGATAATCGGGAGGGGATAAATACCCTTTACGTTATTGAAAGGGTACCTAAAAGTAGTTTAATTTTGAATATAGTTTAATAAATGCCCAAAATCATAAATTGAACATACCATATGGCAAGTGAGACAATGTATCCCACCAATACCGTCCATGCGAGTTTAATATGGGACGCAAACGTATAGATACCGTGCATTTTACCCATGACACCAACCCCTGCGGCACTTCCGAAACTAATCAGTGATCCTCCGATACCTGCAGTCATTGTCACCAACATCCACTGCGCATGATCGATAGCAGGGTTCGCTTTCAACACTGCCGACATTACCGGAACGTTATCGACGATGGCGGAGAGAAATCCGACTCCGATGTTCACTATAGTCGGATCAAACGCTTCATACAGTTGCGCCGCATAGGTAAGAAACCCGATAAAATGGAGCGCTCCGACTGCCGCCAAAATCCCGAAAAAGAATAGCAGAGTATTGTTCTCAACCTTGCTCATCGCTTCGAAAATGCTGACATCGATATTATGTTTCTTCTTAAGAAAGTACATATAGAGCTGCAAAATCGCCAAACCGAAAAGCATTCCCCACATTGGAGGTAAATGAAGCACCTGTTTCCCCGCAACGGCAAGGGCGATAGTGAACGCACCGAATGCGATAATCATTTTTCCCCCTTTGAGGATTTCAATTTTTGCCGCCGCTTCAGGATCACCCTCTTTGTTCGGATCAAGATCGGGAACATAACGGACAAGGAGAGCTGCCGTAATAAGCCACCCCGCAAACGCCGCAGGAAAGAGATAGAGGAAATCGACGAAAGCTCCCTTCTCGGCTGCCCATACCATGAGCGTCGTAATATCTCCAAACGGGCTCCAAGCACCTCCGGCATTAGCCGCAACAACAACATTGATCGCACTGGGGACAAGAAACTCTTTTGTTTTATTATCAATCGTGAGCAATACCGTGGAGAGGATCAAGGCGGTCGTAAGATTATCGGCTACCGGAGAGATAAAAAATGCCAAAACTCCGGTAATCCAGAAAAGTTCGCGGTAACTGTACCCTTTGGCAATCAGTTTAGAGCGCAATGCACTAAAAACTCCTCTCTCAATCAATGCCTCAATATAGGTCATCGCGACAAATAAGAAAAAGAATATTTCGGCAATTTCCAAAATCAGATGATCGACTTCCTGTTCGAACGGAGTGAGATCAGCCCCTATAGCGACATAATAAAGTCCGATTAAGACAAACATC
>DATDUY010000318.1:0-2714 GCA_035290165.1 Sulfuricurvum sp.
AGCGTCTTTGACATAATCAGGAACGATAGCGATTTTCAGTTTAACATTAGCGTCAAGCTTATCGCTTACACTGCCGTCATGTCGATCCGCAGAGGTCGAATCTTTAGGGTCGTATCCTTGGATGATATCATAAAGAATAGCCGCATCTTCGACGTTTTGAGTCATCGGTCCGATCTGATCGAGGGAACTCGCATACGCACCCAAACCGTAACGACTCACACGTCCGTAGGTCGGTTTCATCCCGACGATTCCGCAAAATGCCGCAGGCTGACGGATCGATCCGCCCGTGTCGCTTCCCAGCGCCGCTACCGCTAAACCCGCCGCCACTGCTGCAGCCGAACCGCCTGAACTACCTCCGGGAACACAATTGTGGTTCAACGGGTTAAGCGTTTTACCGTAACAACTGCTCTCGGTAGTAGAACCCATTGCGAATTCATCCATATTGGTACGCCCAAACGGTGACATGTTAGCCGCCAAAAGCTTTTCAATAACGGTTGCATTGTAGGGAGCAATGTATCCTTTGAGGATATTGGAACCCGACGTTACCGACCATCCGGTGACTTGGATATTATCTTTGATCGCAATCGGAATCCCCTCACCGACGTTGAGAACATCGATGTAAGCATTGAGTTCAGGATTTGCGGCGATCTTGGCTTTCAACTCTTCTTTCAACGAAGCAAGCTCGGCAGGCGAAAGTTTAAGCGCTTCTTTGAGTGTTATCATACACATTCCTTTTTACGTTTTGCTTGTTTAACCATCGCGATGCCTAAGGCAATAACGATAAAAATAACCCCGACCGTTTCGATGATAAAACTCATCGGTACAGGCTGCGTGAGATCGATCATACTGCAACGACCTGTGCACAACGTTTGCAAAGTGTCTCTTCGTCTTCGCTGTGGTATTTCCAACAACGAGGGCATTTCGCTTTGGAAGCGAGGGCGATATTAAAGGTATCTCCCTCGATTTCAAACGTTCCCAAAATCTCTTTGAGTTCACATGCACACCATTTAGAGATGACTAGATACTCTTCGATGTCTGCTTTTTTCATCGCTTTTGCAGACTCTGACTTCGTAGAGATAACGAGTTCCAGTGTATTTTTAATCACTTTCTCTTTTTTCAATCCGTCCACGATCTCATTGAATTTTTCACGGATCACTTTCATCGTTGCATCATCCCAATTGCTCTCAACACTCTCGATAGAAGCATAGGTCACATCGAAAATATCGTTAGCCTCTCCCTTTAAAATCGCAGGGGCATTTTCGAAAATCTCATCGGCGGTATAGGTCAAAATGGGGGCGATAAGTCCCAACATCGATTTAGCGATAATCGCCATAGCACTTTGCGTCGAGCGGCGCTCGCTTGAGCTGGCACCGTCACAATACATACGATCTTTGGTGATATCGATATAAACTCCGCTCAGTTCATTAACGATGAAATAGTTCAATCCGCTCATCCCGTGAACGAAATTATATTCGCCGAACAGACGGTGGGTCTCATCAAACACCTCTTTGGCTTTAGCCACAATCCATTTATCAATCTCACCCATTTCACTGTAGGGGACGATTTTCTCAAGCCCGTCAAGATTGGCGAGCATAATACGGAAGGTATTACGAAGTTTACGGTATTGATCCGCCGTTTGTTTGAGGATATTATCCGAGATTTTCAAATCCCCCTGATAATCGCTCATCGCAACCCATAGACGCAAAATCTCAGAGCCATACTCTTTCAAAACTTTTTCAGGAGCGACAACGTTCCCTTTGGATTTCGACATCTTTTCACCCTTCTCATCGACGGTGAAACCGTGAGTCAAAAGGGCTTTGTACGGAGCGATATGTTCCACTGCCGTACTCAAGAAAAGGGAGCTTTGGAACCATCCGCGATGCTGATCACTTCCTTCGATATACAAATCGGCAGGATACTCTCCCGCATCGTAGTTGCGTGATTTGAGCACCGCATTCCACGTCGAACCGCTATCAAACCAGACGTCGAGAATATCGGAGACTTTTTCGAGTTCATCCGCTTTGTATCCCGATCCCGGATAAAGAAGTTCTTCAATGCTCATCGAGTACCATGCATCAGTGCTGTGCATCTCGAAAATCATCGCGATAAAGTTGAGAACTTTCTCTTCCAAAATCACTTCCCCCGTTGCTTTGACACGGAAAAATGCGATAGGGACTCCCCAATCACGTTGGCGAGAGATACACCAGTCGGGGCGATTTTCAACCATTGAACCCAAACGGTTACGACCACTCTCAGGATAAAACGCTGTTTTAGCGACTTCAGCCTGAGCGATTTCACGAAGAGTTTTCGTCTCGCCTTCAGGGATTCCGTCTACACTGATAAACCACTGCTTCGTCGCACGATAAATCAATGGGGTATGACTTCTCCAGCAGTGCGGATAGGAGTGACGAAATTTCGATACTTTAAGTGCTTTATCTCCGAGCAATTCGATGATCGGTTCATTGCATTTAAAAATGTGTTTGCCGACAAACTCTTCAGGATTTGGGAGAAGTTTCTCTTTTACCACAGTATTGTCATAGCATCCTGTCTCATCGACCGGCATCACCACTTCGAGATTGTAGCGAAGTCCGATACGGTAGTCGTCTTCCCCGTGCCCCGGCGCGGTATGAACACATCCCGAACCGTTCTCCATCAAAACGTGCTCACCCAAAACCAAGTGTGAACCGCGACCGTTCAGAGGGTTGATCGCATAA
>DATDUY010000319.1:0-2165 GCA_035290165.1 Sulfuricurvum sp.
TGTGAGGAAGCAGGTGATATACTTTCCAGCACTTTCATAATCCCTTGACCTTGAACCTCTACCGCTTTTTTCATCGCGTAAAGTTCAGGTCCCATTCCCATATTCGAGTTAATCGAATCCATCTGTTGTACTCCTTTTTATGAAGTCATATCTATATCGGCAGATATCAAATACTCTGTATCGTGTAGGATAACCTCAATACGATTTCTTCCGTTTGCTTTTGCTCTATAGAGCGCTATGTCGGCACGTTCTATCACCGTTTTAAAGGATTCTCCCTCTGAAAGGAGGGTCGCCCCCAGACTCGCGGTTATTGAGGGGATAGATTCAAAAACAATCTCACTGACACTGTGGCGGATATGCTCGGAAATCGAGATGAGCTGGCTGTTTTTGGAGGTATTGATCAGAATGATAAACTCTTCCCCTCCCCATCGGATAAGGGTATCATCGTTACGGATCGAATTTTGGATTGTATCGGCAACCCGTTTGAGCACTTCGTCCCCTATTCCGTGGCCGTAGGTATCGTTTATTTTTTTGAAGTAATCCAAATCGACCATGATGACCCCTAAAGAGGTGATGTTTTGACGGTTCTCATCATAATAATCGTAGAAATATTGGCGGTTTAGTGCACCGGTGAGGGGGTCATGATACGCTTTGTTTTTCAGAAAGAGTTCCCGCAACAGAGAGTGGCTGATATCGTTTAGGGTAATGATGTAACGGTCACTGATGAGTTCTTTGACGGAGAGGCTAAAAAATCGTTTCTCGTTTGAGGGTGATTTCATCGCTACGATCCGTTTGGATTTTTCCAGTTCCAGTATCTCGTGTATCCATGTTTTCCCCTCGATGGAAGAGGGGGTAAAGGTGAGATCATTTTGTAAAAAACGACCGCAGATGCACGATTCGTGTTGTAAAAAATCTTCCAGCGAGGCAACGGCAAAAAAATCGAAAAAGGGCTGATTGGCATAGATAATAGAGCTATTTTCGGTGACGTATACGATATTCTCTTGGGCATCGAGGATGGACTGAATGTAGAGTGCTTGTTTGGCAAGTTTCTCTTCGTTTTGTTTTTGGTGGCTGATATCGTGTTGGACGCCGATAAAATATTTCAATTTTTGGTTGGTATCGAACATGGGAGTGATGTTGAGGAGATTATGAAAGAGTTTCCCCTCTTTCGTGAAGTTGCGAAGTTCGACTTCACACGACTTTTCATTTTTAAGAGCTTCGTAGACAACTTCAAGTGAGGGTTGTTTCGGCTCACGCTCGCGCAAAAAACGGCAGTTGCGTCCTAATGCTTCCTCAAAGCTGTACCCTGTCGTCTCACTAAAGGCGCGGTTGACGTAGATGAGAGGGTTATCCGCTAAGGAGGGATCGGTAATCGTAATCCCCGTATCGACGACATCGACGAGATGTTTGAAGAGTGCCACCTGATCGTAGGCATTTTTACGATCGGTCACATCGCTTAAAAAGAGCAATGCGATCGTCTCTTCCCCCTCTTCACTAATCAGTGAGCCGTTTATATCGGCCCATTTTAGAGTCCCGTCGCTGAAGTGGATACCTACGAGCTGATCAACAAGATTTTGATCGGAATGAAGTAGCTTTTTGATCGGATACTCTTCGATATCGAGCGGTTCCAGATTTTCATCGCTAAAGTGCCATATCGGATCATCGGCAGTTTTGCCGATCATTTCATTGACGGTTAGTCCTAGCATTTCGGATGCGGCTTTGTTGGCATATAAAATAGCTGTATCGCAACGATGGATCACAACCCCCTCATTGAGACGATCGAGGAGGGATAAAAAAGAGACACCGTAATGGTTTATAAGCTGTTGCATCGGTACCTCCTTTTTTAAATATATTATAAACAGTTTTTAATAAAAAAATCCCTAACAGTTCGGAGGTAATTCAAAAGAAAAGGTACTATTATTCATTTTTTAGGCATATAATAGTGTATCAAGAGAATATAGGAGTACGCTATGTTAAAAGAGTTGTTATACACAGGATTGGGCGGAGCGTTGTTACTCAAAGAGAGAGTTGAAGAGGAACTAAAAAAGCTTGAAGAGAAAGGAAAACTCAACACAAGCGATACCAAAAGCTTTTTAGAGAGCCTAAAAACCAAAGGGGAAGACGAAGAAAAACGTCTTAAAGAAGAGCTTAAAACGGCTATTAAA
>DATDUY010000320.1:0-7365 GCA_035290165.1 Sulfuricurvum sp.
GCTTGAAGCGAGGAGTGTGGAGATCATTAATGCTTTCATATGTGAATCCTTGTTGATTATGGATTAGAACGAAAATTGTAGCATAAGTTTACTAAAGGAAAATTTTTATCTTTTAGTTAACTCTAATTCTTGCATAACGGTGAAACGTTTTGAATGCTCCAACCGTCTGCACGCCGATTCAAACGCACCCGATTCTCCAATCACGATACAATGTTTTTTTGCCCGTGTCAGAGCCGTGTAGAGAAGCTTGGTATTGAGCATTATATGGTGCGAAAAACTCACCTCTAATCCTAAAAATCCGACCACTGCCGCAAAAGTAGAGTTGGGAAAACAACTTTACTTTGAGCCTCGTCTCTCAAAAAGCGGTTTGATCAGCTGTAATACCTGTCACAATCTTGCCATCGGCGGAGCAGATGGAATGGCGGCGGCTATCGGACATAAATGGACCGCTAACCCGCATCATTTGAGTTCACCGACAGTCTATAACGCCGTGTTCTACAGCCAACAGTTCTGGGACGGACGCTCACCTCATCTCGAAGACCAAGCGCAAGGACCGATCCAGGCGGGACCTGAGATGGCAGCTCCGAAAGAGTTTGTAGAGGGTGTGGTTAATTCTATCCCTGCGTATGTCAACGCATTCAAAAAAGCGTACGGCAAAGATGTGAAAGTGACCTTTGAAAAAGTAGCCGATACCATCGCCGTGTTTGAGCGTACCCTCATTACTCCATCACGCTACGATGATTTCTTAAACGGTAAGAAAAATGCATTGACAAAAGCGGAGCAAAAAGGGCTTAAAACCTTTATCGATAAAGGGTGTACAACGTGCCACAACGATATCGCTTTGGGCGGAACAATGCAGGCATTCGGTGCAGTTGCTCCGTATAAGCATATGAGTGTGGGTGATTTCAAAGGGGACGCAAACGGAATGGTACGTGTACCGACACTTCGTAATGTCACCGAAACCGCTCCCTATTTCCACAACGGTCAAATCGCAACCCTTAGCGAAGCAATCAAAGAGATGGGTCGTATTCAACTCGGTGTTGATTTGAACGACCAAGAGACAACTGAGATCGAAACGTTCCTGAAAGCATTAGAGGGTAAAAAACCTACTATTATTTATCCGATGTTACCGGCTTCTACCGCTAAAACACCTAAAGTAGACGTTATTAACAACTAAAAAGATCTACTCACATACGATACCGGGAAATTCTTCTCGGTATCTTCCACACTCACTTTTCATTATCTGTAGTATCTGCGGCTTTTTCACGGGGTCTAACCATCTAAGAAGTTCTACTAGTGGCGCTTCATCCATCGCCGTACATCCCGATGTAGGAGCTTTGTCACTTTTGTTAAGATGGATAAAAATACACGAACCGCGCCCCTTTACTCCCGAATCGTTATACCCTATCACCGCACCGTAGCGATAGACTCCATCACTCCGTCGCATCACTTCATAGCTGGCAGGGAGAGAAGTTTTATCATAAATACGGAGAATTCTGTTGTAGCGCGAATCATTGATATCATCAACACAGTAAAGGTTTTCATCCGCATGCCAGTAGGGAAGCTTGAACGTCGTATTTTGATCGTACCCGAACGTTGAGGTTATCGGAAACAATCCTGCGGGCGAACGTCCGTCCCCCTCATTTTTCAAAGGCTCTTTAAACGCCGTGTATCCCAAACCGCTTCGACCTAAGCTCACGGGGACTTTCTCGCCGATTTTGATCCATTGATCTTGCTTCTCATACCGCTGCATCGATCCTTTGGTCGCATTAAGTTCCGACGAGAGAACCACTACCAATTGCTGTGAAGCAAACGCCATCGAGAGTACAGACGAAAGGAAAAGGGGTAAAGTTATTTTCAACATCTCATTTTTCTTAGTTTGTTTTAAAGTTAGGTAGTATAGCATATAGAAAATTTGGTAAGTGAGGCAGTAATGGCAATAACGGTTCGTAAAGCATCCGAGGCAGATATTGACATTATTTCCCAAGCGTTGTTGGAAAGTTCTCGCGGAGGTAAAAAAATCGGGTTGTTCGATCTGGTGTTTAATACTTCCGACAATGAGACACTGCTCACTCTCCTTAAACGTTTAGCCCTCACTGCCACCAAAAGCTATTGCCATTTCTCCAACTTTTTTATTGCAATATCCGATGGAACAACCGCAGGAACTATCTGCGGATATGAACCACGCATCGCAACCCATGAAATTTTTTCCAAAGCGCTCGAAGAGATCGGTTTTGATGAAACCTATCATGAACGGATTGCCGCCTATTTATTATGCGAGGGTGATGTTGACAATAAAACGTTTGTGTTGGACTTCATGCTGGTCAAACCGGAATTTAAAAGTATCGACATCTACAAAGAACTGATCGGAAAAAGTATGCTTACCGCACGGCTCAAAGGGTATCGTAAAGTTCAAACGTCCGTCGAAATCGGCTCTGTAGAAAATGAACTTATTTATAAAAAACTCGGCTTTGGAGTCATAGATGAAAAACGGAGCGAATACTATAAAGAGCAATTCGACCGTGCCGGTATTATGCGGCTTCAAATGATATTGTAAGGATACCTCATAGAATATGGAATTTTAGGGTTACTCCCTCCTCTCATCGCTATTCTCCTCGCCCTCTTTAGCCGTTCCGTCTTTATTGCGTTAGCAATGGCCGTCGTTGTCGGTGAGTTTATCATTGCCGATTTTAGCCCTCTTAATACCCTTTTGCATTTTATGGAACGTTTTTTTACACTCCTGAGTGAAGGATGGGTACTCAAAACCCTCGCGTTTGCGATTATGGTCGGTTCCGTTATGAGCCTCATCGAACGAAGCGGCGGAGTTAACGGCCTTGTGCATGAACTGAGTGTCAAACGCTCACTCGTCAAAAACAAACGGGGTGCCCTGATACCTAGCTTTATTGCCGGAATCATCGTTTTTATCGAATCGTCCATCACCTCACTTGTCGCAGGGGCAATCGGACGCCCTTTTTGTGATCGCTACGGTATCAGCCGTGCCAAACTCGCCTTTGTCTGTGATTCCACCTCAGCACCCGTCTGCTCGCTCATCCCCCTCAACGGATGGGGTGCACTTTTACTGGGGCTTATCGGAGGACAAATCACAGCGGGGTTGATCGCGGGCGAGAGTGCAACGTGGCTTATGCAATCAATCGCCTATAATTTTTATGCGTTTATGGCTCTGATCGTCACTTTTATCGTAATATGGTATGAGATCGATATAGGTTCTATGCGCCATGCCTCGATTACATCTCCCGACATCGAATGCGAAGATGCCAAAGGGGATATCGGTCTCTTTTTATGGCCGATGATATGGATGATCGGGGGAGTTATCGCATTTATGTTTATTACCGGAAATGGCAATATCTTTAAAGGTTCCGGTTCTACCTCTATTTTTTATACTCTCCTCATTACCTTAGGTTTGATGTGGGGGTATTACCGACTCAAAAATGCCCTCACCATCTCTGAGTTTTTTGGCGCGGCATGGAGCGGAGCACGTGCTATGACCCCCATTGCTCTAATTCTCCTTTTTGCTTTTGCAATCGGCGGGGTGAGTTCAGATATGGAAGTGGGACAATATTTAGCTTCGTTTATCGGAGATTATCTCCCATCAGAGTATCTGGCGGGTGCTATTTTTGTTCTGGCGGCGATTATCGCCTTTGCGACAGGGACGAGCTGGGGAACCTTTAGTATTATGCTCCCCATCGCGATTCCTCTCGCCGTCGGTCTTGATGCACCGGTAGCTCTCGCTATGGGAGCGGCAATCTCAGGAGGGGTATTCGGGGATCACTGCTCACCCATTTCCGATACGACGATCATCTCTGCTATGGCAAGCGGATGCAGTGTCCAAGAACATACCAAAACCCAACTCCCTTATGCCCTGATCTCTGCAGGCTTCGCCTTTATACTCTTCATTATTTTTGGAATTATCCTGACATGACAAAAGGCTCCCTTCTCCTCCTCGAAGATGATCCGAACCTCTCAGAGAGCATCAGCGAATATCTCGAAGACTGCGGGTACAGCGTTACTTGTGTCTACGATGCCTCAGCGGCAGAAGATGCACTGTACGAGCACAAGTTTGATCTGCTGCTGCTCGATGTCAATGTCCCCGCAGGAGACGGATTTTCCCTTCTCAAAGCGAGCCGTAAAGAGGGAAATGTTACCCCCGCTATTTTTATCACCTCGCGCAATGCTATGAGTGACGTCGAAGAGGGGTTTGAGAGCGGCGGAGATGATTACATCCGTAAACCCTTTGCACTCAAAGAACTGCTGCTGCGGATTCAAACGATCCTAAAACGAAACTTTTATCACAATCCCACCGATGTGTTGAAGCTCGCAGAGGGAATCACCTATGATAGTGACAATCAGCTGCTCCGCATAAACGGAGAGACGCAAAATCTCCAACTCAAAGAGCATAAGCTTCTCAAACTCTTTATTCAACACCGCCATAAGCTCCTCTCCCATGAAATGATTATGGAGCATCTGTGGAATTATGGTGAAACGCCTAGTGACGGCAGCCTTCGTACCTACATCAAGACGCTGCGCAAACTTCTCGGAAAGGACTCCATTGTCAGCCACAAGCGCCTCGGGTATCAGTTTCGCTAAATACCGCACCCTCAGAGGTTTTTTAGCCCTCTATGCCATCATGAGCATCCTTATTTTGGCACTGATGGCAACCCTCTATTACGAGTCGTTGAAAGCCCAAATGCTCTCCTCTCATCGTCTTGCCATGCAGCTGCAAAGTGAAAACTATGTCCCCCGTTTGAAAATATGGCTGGAAAGCGGTCATGACCTTCCTATGTTTCCCACCGACCTCGCCTATAAAACGGCCCTTTACGGATACGATAAAGATCTCCTCGTCGGAAATTTGGATCAAAGCCATCGCGATTTCAGCGAAAATATCGCGCTTCATAACGGCTATATCCACCTCGTTGTCGCCCTCTCCCCTTATGGTTTGGGGGAATACTATTTGGTTTTCGAAACCCAAGATGATGAGCTGTGGCGGCACCAAGCCCTCATCAACTCTCTGATCTTCGGCTCCGCCCTCTTTTTCATCCTCGGACTCATCGGATTTAGCCTCTCACGAATGTTTTTACGCCCGATGAACGAAGCGATTGCTCTGCTCGATGATTTCATCAAAGATACGACCCATGAGCTTAATACTCCCGTTAGCGCAATCCTTACCACTATCGAAGCACTCCAAGAGTCCGAATTGCCCCCATCGGTCGAAAAAAAGCTCAAACGGATTGAAATCGCTTCCCGAACGATCTCGACACTCTATGATGATCTCACCTACCTCATCCTCAACCACGATTTAGCGGTACGGAATGAACCGATTCATCTTTCCTCTCTTTTACAAGAGCGCCTTGAGTATTTCCGCCACCGTATAGAACAGAAAAAGATCACTCTTCAAATCAATATTGATCCTAAGAGTGTTCTTTTTATCGATAAAACCAAAGCAACCCGTCTCATCGATAATCTCCTCTCCAATGCGATTAAATACAACCGCATGGGGGGGCAAATCTCGATCAACCTTACAGAGGATCGTTTATGTATCGAAGATAACGGCATCGGTATCCCTCCAGAGATGATTGATCGTGTTTTTGAGCGCTATACACGTGCCGATAAGAGTGTGGGAGGATTTGGGATCGGTCTGAATATCGTGGCGATGATTGCGAAAGAGTATGCTCTGAAAATTACGATAGAATCGGAAGAAAAAGTGGGGACGAAGATTTGTGTAGCGTGGGAATAATCCCCGCTATCTCTTATTTAAGTCCTGAGATATGATCTGCAAGAACTTTCATATCGGCGTCGCTTAACGCGGCGGTTTGCCCTTTCATCAAAGCACCCATCCCTTTGGTATTACGCGTTCCCGCTTTATACCCTTTGAGGGCATCGAGTGTTTTAGTTGCATCCCATCCTGCAATCACTTCCGATTTTCCAAGTGCCGCTTTTTCACCTTTTGCACCGTGACACGCCACACATTTTTGATACACTGCTGCGCCATCCGCAGCGCCGAGCATTGCCGTAAGTCCAAAAATCGCAATTAACGTTTTCATTTTTTCTCCTTTGTAAAAGAATTTCTCTTTTGATGAGAGCAGTATAAAAAGTTATTGTGAAGAGATCGTGAAAAAGGTTTAGAGGGATTGAATCTGCTCGATCAGTTTAAGTGTTTGTTTTTCTTGCTCGTACAAAGTGAAGTTTTTACGGACATAGGCTTGGAGGAGAAGTTTGAGATCGTTATTCCCCTCAACATTAAAATCCTGTTTCATCTGCAGGGTTAAAAATTGGGCAAAATCTTCCTCTACATCAATGTCGTAACGTTTGGCATTGAGGGTGAGGGATACTTTTTTTTTCATCCAAGCAAGCTTTCGATTTTGGAAACGATCGCTTCGATTTCGGCATCTTTGGCGGCAAGTTCATCACCGTACATTTTAATCTCTTCATCTTTTAAAGCCAGTGCTCCGTGAAGACGCTGAATCTCGGCATCTTTGCTTTGTTCATTACCGCGAATCGAAGCACTCTCGGAACGAAGGATTTCGATCTCAGCTTGGAGGGCGGATTGTTTTTCAATTAAATCGGTAATAAGGGTCGTTAATTTTTCCAACGGAGTAGGATTAAAGAGCATGATGAACCTTGAGTGTTAGAGTTTTATATGTAATTCTAACACAGTTTAGCTCAGGAAAACCTCTCTATCGGTGATGGTGAAATAACCTCCGGATACGAGACACTTTTTTATTCGTACTATATATGTTATAGTGTTTAAAAATATCCTTTGTTGTCGTGGAAGTTACAATATCGCAATACGAGTTCAAAAAAGCCAAGGAATCAAAAATGCTCACATGCGGACGTTTTTTCCCTCTTATTTTAGCCGGATGGTGTATAACCCCTTTTTTAGGAGCATCGGAGCAGGTTTCCGAAGCCTCTACCGTGTTTGCACAGACTAATTTGCTGCAGATTCCGATCGAAGAATTGATGAATATCGAAATAACGACGGCCTCAAAATTTTCTCAGAAAATCTCTGAAGCTCCCTCTTCCGTAACGGTGATTACCTCTGATGAAATCAAGATATACGGTTATCGGAATTTAGCGGACATTCTCTCAGGAGTACGGGGACTCTACACTACAAATGACCGTAACTATGAATATGTCGGGGTTCGCGGGTTTAACCGTCCCGGCGATTACAATAGCCGGATATTGCTGATGGTGGATGGCACTCGTATTAACGATGCCGATTACGATACGGCGTCGATCGGGCAGGAGTTTTTTCTCGATATCGATTTGATAAAGAGGATCGAGATTATCCGAGGACCGGGCTCATCCATATATGGCAGTAACGCTTTTTTCGGTGTTATCAATATCATT
>DATDUY010000321.1:0-2410 GCA_035290165.1 Sulfuricurvum sp.
CGAAGAGCTTTTTTTGGGTTCAGTTTTCTCTATCCTCATCGGAGCGTCACTCCTCGCGCACAGCATGGGGTTCACCTACTCGCTAGGAGCGTTTATCGCAGGGATGATTATCGCCGATACCCGTTTTAACGTCAAAGTCGAATCCGATATCGCCAGCTACAAGGACCTTCTGCTGGGGGCTTTTTTCTTCGGTGTCGGAACCAAGATTGATATGTTCTACTTTGCCGAAAACATCCACATCATCACGTTTATTTTCATCTTTGCGATGCTGTTTAAAGGACTCGTCATCTATGCGATCATCCGACGCAACTCCGATAAAAATATCTCGGCAAAAACCGCCCTCTCACTCGCACAAATCGGAGAGTTTTCGTTTGCAATTTTTGCTTTGGCAGGGTCGCAAAAACTGATCAGCGAAGAGATGGCGAGTTTTTTAATCCTCGTGAGCGTTATTTCGATGATTCTTACCCCGTTTATCATCGGCAACATCTATAAACTCTCCTCCTATTTTGAAAAAGAGTTCTATGAATCGGACGTCATTACCCCCATAGAGCGCCAAGACCATATCATCGTTGCGGGGTTTGCGATGCTGGGCAAAATTGTTGCCGCTTCACTGCAATCCAAAGGAGCCAACTTCATCATCATCTCCGACAACCTCAAACACGTTCTACACGCCAGAAAACTTGGGTATATGGCTTACTTCGGACACTTAAACAAGCTTCCCGTTTTGGAATCATTGATGGTCAAAGAGGCAAAAGCAATTATCATTACGATGAGCGGCGAGCAAAACCGTCGCCTCATCAGTGAAGCGATACTGGGCTATGACAAAAAGGCTCACATTATTGTCAAAATCGACAGTGTCGAAGAGCGTAAAAGTATGAGAGATCTGCCGGAGTTAGAATTCGTTGATGCCAGTTTTGAAGTAGCAGATTTACTTGTCCAACGTACCTTTACAAAGTAGTTGCAAAAGGATTCAAAACTTATTATCATTGATTAACCATTTTTGAGGTAAAATTGGGAGATTTTTTACCCAAGGTGTCCCAAAATATGATAGATGTTGTTCAAATTCAAAAAATTTTACCCCACAGATTCCCTTTTTTACTGGTCGATCGTGTTACGTCTCTTACCCCCAATGAGTCACTTATCGGATTCAAAAACGTTACGATCGGCGAGCAGATTTTCGAAGGACATTTTCCGGGTCACCCGATCTATCCGGGCGTTATGATCTTAGAAGGCATGGCACAAGCCGGCGGAATCCTCGCTTTCCAGAGTATGGATATGACCGAAGAAGAAGCGGCGCATAAAGTGGTTTACTTTATGAGCATTGACGGTGCGAAATTTCGTGCTCCTGTCCGTCCGGGAGATCGTTTGGAATACCGAATGACCGTAGTTAAGCACAAAGGATCGATTTGGGTGTTAGAGGGGAAAGCTTACGTTGACGATGCACTTGTCAGTGAAGCCGAACTCAAAGCAATGATCGTAGACAAGTAGGTCGTATGAGCTTGATTTCACCACACGCCATTATCGAAGAGGGTGCCCTCATAGGCGAGGATGTCGAAATAGGGGCATTTTGTTTTATCTCCGGTAAATCAAAAATCGGCAAAGGGACAAAAATCGCCCAAGGGACGTGTATTTACGGAAACACGACAATCGGCGAATACAACGATATTTTTTCTCACGCCGTATTGGGTTCCGTTCCGCAGGATTTGAAATACGCCGGAGAAGAGGTCGAACTCATCATCGGTGATCGCAACAAAATCCGCGAATTTACCCTCTTTAATCCGGGTACGGCAGGCGGCGGCGGTAAAACCGTTGTCGGAAACGACAATCTTTTTATGGGATACGTTCACCTCGGCCATGACGTTATAATTGGAGATCACTGTATCCTTGCCAACGCGGCAACATTGGCGGGACATGTGGAGATGGGGAACTACGCCGTTATCGGCGGGATGACCCCCGTACACCAGTTTGTCAAAATCGGTGATTACGCCATGATCGCAGGGGCATCGGCACTCTCTCAAGACGTTCCGCCATATTGTTT
This sequence comes from Sulfuricurvum sp., assembly GCA_035290165.1. GTDB lineage: Bacteria > Campylobacterota > Campylobacteria > Campylobacterales > Sulfurimonadaceae > Sulfuricurvum. The sequence goes on from DATDUY010000321.1 coordinate 2,039, forward strand.
GGCAGAGGGAAATCGTGCTGTACTTCGCGGTCTGAACCTCAACGGCTTACGTCGTCATGTCGAACGCAGTGATATCGATGCACTTCGCATCGCTTATCGCGACTTGTTTGAATCGGGAAAACCTCTTCAAGAACAAGCGAGCGCTTTACTCGAAGAGGCAACGAGTGAACTCGTTAAAAACCTTTGCACTTTTATACTCAATACCAAACGGGGTATCCCCTATGAAAGGAATCAATCATGATTCATCGCCATTGCAGTTTTTGTGACGCGGCAGAGAGCGATCACAACCCGCTTATTGCTGGAACAAATGTCTATATTTGTAAAAACTGTGTCTTTTCAGCCTATAAGATCATGTTTGGTGATACGGAGGGA
>DATDUY010000322.1:0-3147 GCA_035290165.1 Sulfuricurvum sp.
CGATGCAAAAGTCTATCTTGATCCTCATCACTATACTCCTCAAGAACAAGCCGTTTTTTTAAAACTTCTTGAAAAAGCCCGTCCGATTATCGAAGAGCATTGTATGAAAGATCAAGGGTGGTTTCGCAGTCCCCGTATGACCTTCGTATTTGATGATACCCTCAAACGAAGTCAAAATATCGAGGCGTTGTTCGCCCAAATCGCCAAGGAGAAAAAAGATGAGTCTTGAATCTGACATCAAAAAAATGGTTGAATCGATCGGCTTATCTCTTTACGATACTGCCGTATTGAATGAAAATGAAAATACGATTTTCCGTGTCAGCGTTACCGCTCCGGGCGGTGTGACCCTCAACCAATGTGCTGAGCTAACCCATCTGATTAATCCTTTGTTGGATGTAACCTCTCCGGTAAGCGGTGAATACCGTCTGGAAGTAAGCTCTCCGGGGATTGAGCGTCGTCTCAAAACATTAGAGCACTTTATCCAGTCCGTGGGTGAAAAAGTTGCTTTGAGCACTATCGCTAAAGAGAAATTCGAGGGCGAAATGATCGGTGTTGAAAACGAAGAGATTATTCTCAAAACAAAAGAAGATGGCGAGAAACGAATCCCTTTCCGCTCTATCAGCAAGGCTAAAACGTACTTCGAGTGGTAATGAAAACCGCCACAGCCCTTCATGCTATGAAACTCGCGCTCACAGAGGCGTGGGGCTGTCAACTTCTCACTTTCCCTAATCCTGCCGTCGGTGCAGCGTGTATTTTAGAAAATAATTCAATCCTCTCTATCGGTGCTCATAAAATTGCGGGCGGTCCTCATGCGGAAGTGTATGCACTGCGTGATGCTTATACCCTCCTTAGCGGTGATACTTCACTAGCAGAGTGCGACGATTCCCATACCATCCACGAGTATCTTCGTACCCACCATAACGGAATTTTTAACACTGTCTCGATGGCGGTAACGTTGGAACCGTGTTCTCATAGCGGCAAAACCCCCTCATGTGCCTTGTTGATTCGTGATTTGGGGATTAAAAGACTTTATATCAGTGTTCGCGATCCCAATCCCTCAGCAGCGGGGGGTGCTGATATATTGAGTGCTTCCGGTGTCGAGTGTATTTTTGGGGTACTGGAAGATGAGGGGCAAAAACTATTAGAACCGTTTCTTCGGTGGCAGAGCAACCCTTTTGTATTTTTTAAATGGGCACAGCGGCTTGATGGGACGATTGATAACGGTACGATCAGTTCAAAAAGCTCACGTGAGCATATGCACGCTCTGCGCGACCGGTGCGACTTGATTGTAATCGGCGGTAATACGGTACGCAGTGATCGCCCGACACTCGATGCACGGATGGTAGAGGGGAGGGCACCCGATGTACTGATTTATTCTCATAGCGATAATTTTGACCGCACTATCCCCCTTTTTAGTGTAGCGGATCGACATGTCTATATTGAGTCCTCGCTGGAAAAAATTACCAGCTACCGATTGGTGATGATCGAGGGGGGAGAAGGTATGATAAAAGCCGCTTCTGACGTCGTGAATTGGTATCTCAGTTACATTGCACCCAAAATTGGGGGCGGATCGCAAACTCTTGGCTCGATTCAAGAGGATTTTGAGGTACTGCACGCTAAAATCACTGATAATATTATCCTTTGGATGAAGAAAAAATAGGAACATTTATGACCAAACAAGAGAAAATCGTATCGATGTTCAACGATATAGCTCCGACGTATGATCGTGCTAATCGAGTCCTCAGTATGGGTATCGATACCTTTTGGCGTCGCAAAGCGTGCGATTTGGCATTTGGTTATTGCCCATCGAAAAAAATTGACTCTATCGTTGATGTCGCATGCGGTACGGGTGATATGATGGGGTATTGGAAACGGCGTGCCGATAAAGCGGGATTGAGTGTTGATCGGATTGTCGGAATTGACCCTAGTGAGGGGATGGTCGGAGTAGGACGTGAAAAGTTTCCGGATATGTCGTTTCACATCGCCCCTGCAACCCAACTTCCCAAAGAGGACAGTTCTGCCGATATCATCAGTATTTCGTACGGAATCCGTAATGTCGTAGAGCGTCAAGAGGGGCTCCATGAATTTAATCGCGTCCTTAAACCGGGGGGACTTGTCGTTATTTTGGAGTTTATGAAGAATGAAAACCCCTCAATGCTCGGAAAAGTGCGTGATTGGTATATGAATAATATCCTCCCCCGTATCGGCGGATTGATCTCCAACAACTACGAAGCGTATCGTTATCTACCTGACTCTATTGAAGGTTTTTTAACGGTGGGGAAAATGTCTCGCGAGCTTGAAGAAGCGGGATTTGAGATGCTCTATACGAAAAGCTTCTCGATGGATATTTCGACCTTGATGATCGCCCGTAAAAAGTAACCCAATGGCAACAACTCTCAGTGTCTCTTCTCTCAGTGAGCAGATTAAGACGCTACTAGAGACCTCTTTTGAATTTGTCAGTGTCGAGGGGGAACTCTCCCGCGTCACCAAGCACGGCAGCGGACACATCTACTTCACCCTCAAAGACAACGATTCTGCGATCAAATGTGTCATGTTCAAGGGGAACGCCGCTAGATTAATGTTCTCTCTCGAAGAGGGGGCACATATCATCCTCCACGGAGCTTTAAGTCTTTACAAACCGCGCGGTGAATATCAGATCAATGCATTCAGTGCCGAGCCTTACGGTGCGGGAGCTTTGGCGGTAGCGTTCGAGCAGTTGAAGCAAAAGTTGGAAGCCAAAGGGTATTTTGACCCGACACGTAAAAAAAGTTTCCCAAAGTTTTCCCAAACAATTATTTTAGTTACCTCAGCGACAGGGGCGGCATTGCAGGATATGCAAAGAGTCGCAACGCACCGATGGCCACTGGTCAAACTCATCGTTTTAGATGTATTGGTTCAGGGAAGCAGTGCGGCGGGACAGATTGCCGATGCTCTGAGATATTCCGATACATTAAACGCGGATGCGGTTGTTGTCGGACGGGGTGGCGGAAGTATCGAGGACTTATGGGCATTTAACGAGGAGATTGTTGCCGATGCCATTTTCGCGATGAACACTCCCGTAATGTCAGCCGTAGGGCATGAGATCGACTGGGTCATCAGTGATTACGTCTCTGATATGCGCGCTCCGACACCGAGTGCCGCAATGCA
>DATDUY010000323.1:0-8101 GCA_035290165.1 Sulfuricurvum sp.
AGAATTGTTCAATAGCGCATTGCTATCGTATCTCTTTTTGATTCAATTTTCCCTGCAATGCATTGGATAGGTTCATCAGTGCAAACGTCACGATAAAGATCAAAAGCCCTGGGAAAAAGCTCACCCACCACGCAATATCAATCACCTCTTTACCGCCGCTAAGGATACTTCCCCAACTCATCTGAGGGGCAACGATCCCGAGACCCAAAAACGAGAGTCCCGATTCTGCTAAAATCGCCCCACCCACCCCGAAGGTAAAACTGACCAATACGATCGGTGCCAACAAAGGGGCATAGTATTTGAAAATGATTTTAAGAAGGGGCACCTTGCCGATATGCAAAATACGGATGTAGGGCTTCGACGCGATGGCAAAACTCTCAGAGCGGATCAGCCGTGCCGTCCCCATCCAACCGGTTATAGAGATGATGAGGACTAAAACCCAGATTGAAGCGTTAACATAGCTGACCAGTGTTAAGAGTAAAAAGAGCGTCGGAAAGGTCAAAAAAAGATCTACGACAACGATAAAAAGCTTATCATACCCGCCGCGTAACAATGCGGCACTCACCCCATAAAGCAATCCGATAAGAGTGGAAATAAGGGCACTCGCAAAGCCTATCACCAATGAAACCTGTCCCCCTTCCATCAAACGAGCCAGCAAATCACGTCCTAGCCGATCCGTACCGAACCAATGATTTATTGAAGGTTCAACTAAAATAGCTTTGGGGTCTAAAAGGAGCGGATCGAGCGTATAAACAAGAGGTCCAAAAAAGGAAAAAAAAATCACCCCGACAAGCGCGGCAATACTGAAAAAAGGCATTACGTCTTGATACCTAAAAGGGTCGTCATCATTTGATCGATCGTTGTGATAACTTTGGCGGCAGCACCGTATGAGGTTTGATAGCGGATAAGGTTTGCCAACTCTTCGTCGATACTCACTTTGCTGACCGAGTCATACTCTTGCTTGATCGCATTGTATTGCGCAGTAAGCGAATCGTTGGCTAATATGGCCGAATTCGTTCTTGTCCCGACTTTCGTAACCAAATTATCAAAATAGCCGTATATGGTATCCGTTGTTTTATCGAGACCATTCCCGAATGTAACGGAAGAAAACTGTAATTCAACCATCGCCAAAGCGGTTTGATTATCTCCCTCGGAAGGAGATTTAAACCCTTTTATTTTACTTGTATCCTCTTTTAACTCACGATTGAGAGCAATACTTTTTGCGTCCGATCCGTCTAAAAAGCGATTTACACCCGTTACCCCTGCGAAATTGGTTCCCTTGTCTTCAATTGCAAAGCTATACCCAAGTTCGGCGTAGGTTGCTTTGAAATTTATTTGAAAAATTTGTTGTGTCGAGTTAAATGTTCCCAACAACATATCATCAATGTCATTCAATGCATTAGAGTCTTGATTATCATCTCTTGAGGTATTAATCTGTCCCGTAATACTATTCAGCGTCATGGGAGAATCATCGATAAGTGTCCCCTCATCGATATTCATAGTACGCCGTGCGACCTCATTTCCGTCAATATCATAGACAATCAGATCAAACGTACCTGTATTAAAATTTTCATCGGTACTCAACAAAGATTGATTATTCGAAAAATTGAGAGGATTAGAGACCATAGAGGTGGTCGCACTCTGTGCATAAACATTATTCGTTGCTTCAATCAGCCCTTTGGCAAAGGTATCGAGGTTATTGATGGTCTCTTGTAAAAATCCGTCTTCAAATTCTCCGTTTGTTCCGATAGTAGAACCTCTTAATTCTAAGAGAGCACCGATTTTCCCTCCGGTAATACGATCGGCATAAGGAATTTTAACTCCGTCTTGACGTTCATAATACAAATCATTATAGCCGTTTGGATTAGACTCGCTGTCCATCCCTATCGGGTGAAATGAACCGCCGTCAACGATATTGAAGCCGCCGATTTGAATCGTATAGCTACCTTGTTTAAGTGCGATATTACTGTCGATGACATTATTCGTCTCAATTTGTCCTGTTAATACTTTTGCATTGACAAGTTTCGTAAGTGTCATCTCAAGCTGATTACGCTGATCCCTCAAATCATTGGCATTATTCACACCGCCCGCTTCAGCTTTGTTAATCTCTATATTTATTTTTGAAATCTCTTTGGCAATACGGTTAACTTCATCAACATTAACTTTTATTTGATCATTTAAAGAGCTTTGCAAACCCGCCACTTGTGCACGTGTCTCTTGCACATGCTGAGCCATTGTTTGTGCTTGCTGTGCCAATGCTACTTTGAGCGCGGTATTACTCGGATTATTGGCAAGTGATTGCCACATATCGAAATAGTTTTGCAAATCATTTTTTATACCGACATCATCAATTTCGGGAAAATAGGTTGAAAGCTCTTCGAGATTTTTTTTCAGGGTATCGGAATTTTCTTTGCTTTGCGCTACATTGGATAAACGTCCGAATACGAATTCATCAAACACACGTACAATTTCCGTAATCTGAGTCCCGCCGCCGCGTTGTCCCGGATCAACACTCAACGGTTTTGCCGCAGCGGTAACGACACGCTGACGAGAGTACCCTTCCGTTTCGGCATTGGCTATATTGTGTCCCGTCGTATCGATACCGATCTGTGCTGCGTTTAACCCGCTGTAACCGATGTGCAAAGCATTAAAAATTGAGGCCATATTATGCTCGTATTTCCAAAAATGAAGCTTCTGAGGTTGCCACTTTTTGATACCCTTGCATTTGCGTCGGAACCAAACGCTCTAGCAAAGTATTATAAAATGATCCTACGCTCAAAACCATTTTTGCGTATTGCTGATTCACTTCTCGTAAAAGAGAGAGATGTTCTTTAAGAGAGTCGAGTTGCTGATGTTGTTCATTATCTAAAAGTTCAGAGAGAGGACGTGCTGGATGTTGCGTCATCAGTTTTGAAATCTCGCGATCGATCATCGCTTTTTTTTGTTCAAAACTTTTAATTTTTTCCTCTTTGATTGACAATCGGTCAAACTGAGGATTGTGATTTGCCTCTTTGATATCATTGATATCATCGCGCGATAAAGATATGAGTGTCTCAAGATCTTTGATAGCACTCTGTAACTGATAAGACAACATCATAAACTCCTAGATTTTAGGTCAGCTCTTGCGCAATACGCTTGGCTAACGTTTCGATATCGACACGGTATTCCCCTTTTTCGATGGAAGCTTTAAGCTCTTCGATCCGGCTTGTGTCACCTTGTTTTGTAATAGATTGCGAGGACTTCTCCTGCTCTTTGGTTTTTAATGCTGGTTCTTGATATGTCGCTTTAAGCAGCGACCCGTTCACGCTTGAGATCATGGTGAATCCTTGTTATCCGTTTATGATGTGTACCTACCATATCGGCAAAAACCTTTATTAATTTAATCTATTTCTCTGTTTTTTCACCCTTTTGACTAAGGTGTTCGAAAAGCATTTGAGAAAACCCGAATCCCCCTGCACTTGCGTTGGATAACTCTTCACGATACATCGATTTAAAAATCTTATCACCCGGATCGTTGGAGCTGGTAAAAACATTTTTTTCGTCTTTCATCGCTTCATCGAGCATCATTTTCACAATAATCGCTTCAAACTGATCGGTTTTTTCCCGAAGAGCTTTATCACCCTCTTTCGTTCCGATAGTAGGAATCGCTCTTTGGTGCTGAACAGCTGTAATATCCATCAGATGATCTCCAGATCAACTGAGATAGCGCCGGCACTTTTCATAGCCTGCAGAATGGAAATCATCTCTTTGGGACTTGCACCCAATTTTTGTAAGGAACGTGCGATATTGGCAACCGTCGTCGTCCCTTTTTCGGTGTAAACTTCATTTTCATTCAACCCGATAACAAGACTTTTATCCATGGTCACACTCCCCGAAGGTTTTGAAACTTCATTTTGTGAAAGAATTTTAATGGTCATATCCCCTTGAGTAATCACAACCGGTTTCACCTCAACATCTACACCGGCAACAATTGTCCCCGTACGCTCATTAATGATAATCTTCTGCTCTTGCGCATAATCGATATCGAGACTTTGTACTTCGGCTAAGAACTCCACCATTGATCTGTTTTTAGGAAGTTGCAATTGTATAGTTCGTGGATCGACTGCGGAAGCGACGTTGGTACGGTATTTAGCATTAATTGCATTTTGTATCGCTATAGAGTTGGCAAAATTGGATGTTTTCAGAGAGAGGGTCGCACTGTTTTGGTGATAGAGATCTTGTGTAATTTCACGTTCTACCAAACCTCCTCCGTAAACCAATCCTACCGTCGGATGCGATTCGGCACCGGCACCTTTTTCATTTTTACCGCCGATACTGATAGAACCTTGCGCAAGCGCATAAATTTTTCCGTCCACCCCTTTGAGAGGAGTCATCAACAATGTCCCCCCCTCAAGCGATTTCGCATCCCCGATGGAAGAGACGGTAACATCAAACGCATCCCCTTGACGGGCGAACGGGGCAAATTTAGCGGTAACGACAACCGCAGCAACGTTTTTGGATTTGATATCGACGGGATTCATATCGATATTCATCGCTTTGAGCATATTGGCGATCGATTGGAGGGTAAATTTTGAGGTTGTACCGTCACCCGTCTTCTTTAAACCGACAACGAGAGAGTAACCGATGATTTGGTTATCACGCACGCCGACGATGTTAGCGACTTCGCTGATACGCGCCGCTTCGGAGAGGGTTAACAAACAAAAAAGTAAACCAAAAATTCTCATGCCCATCCTTTTATTCCAAAGGATAAAGCAAAGGCTATTCCAAAAACGACTTACGCGTAATAAGTAAGTGACGTTTTCCCAAAGCGTTTGGATTTTAGACGATTAAAGTGACCGATAGCATCGGGTAATTCGAGAGTACTCATGTGTTCGATGATAATCAAAGTCGCCATTTCCAGAGGAAGTGAAGCGATCATATCGATGGTTTTATCGTAAATCTCCTCCATCCCCTCACGAATTGAAAAAGGGGGATCGACATAGATAAAAGCACTCTCACCGAGTGCTGCGAGACGCTTTTTTACCTGAGTGATGTTACTGAAACTGTCCCCTTCGAGAATTTCACACGCTTTGGGGTCAGTTTGGGCAATATTTTCACGAAGAGTACGGATCGCATCACGATCTTTTTCCATAAAAATGATCTTTTTGGCACCGCGACTCAGTGCTTCAAGCCCGATGGAACCGCTTCCTGAGAAAACCTCTACTAAAACAGCATCAATGATATCAAACTGAAGCGTATTAAAAAATGACTCCAATACAATCCCTTTGGAACTGCGTGTCGTCTCTTTGGAAGGGAGTTTCAGGGTTTTGCCTTTGTATTTTCCGGCAATAATTTTTTTCGTAATGGTTGGATTATTTTTCATAAAATGCCCGTATCGCTTTAAGGATGTTCTCTTTGTACTCCCGCGTCAATTTATCGATATGACGCTCTAAAATATCAAAGCTGACCCCCTCTTCACTCAAAGGAGAATTCTCCTCTTCGATCACAATAGGAGCATATTTTTCAGATTCAAATTTTTGGTTCAGTGCGTGGAGCAATTGTGCTTTTGAAAACGGTTTAATCAAATCGGAGGTTTCTTCTACGCCGACAACGAAGGTCGGGTATTGATCATCACGGATATTTTTATCACGAATCAGAATGTCACACTGACGGAGCGAACTCAGATAACCTTCCAAAAAAAGTTCCAAGGAGCGTTGCAATAATGGAGAATCACACTGAATAGCTACTTTCACGCTGTTTGCCTTGTAAAAAATATTCGATTTTAGAGTAAAGCATTTTAGCACACTAAGGAGAAGTCGAAGATAAAATAAAAATTCCTCAAGATGAAATTCGTAGATTAGATTGAATATCGTACTCTCAATGAAAAGATATTAAAAGCGTAAACATTTTTAATTTGATGCAGATCAATTTTTTGGACGATCGAAGGTGATACAGTTCTCTTATATTTAACATAAGGATGAGAGAATGAAACTGACGAAACTAAGTTTAGTGGCCGTAATGGCATTAGGAACAAGCGTATACGCGATCGATAACGTAAAAGTAAACGGAGAGGCAAAAGTTTGGTATCAAACGTTTGAAACGGAAGGTGTCGGTCAATCAACCAACGGTCTTGATTTTTTTGATCACGATGTTAATTCTATGGCAAATGTAAAACTGAGTGTCGGAGCAACGGCTGATTTGCTTCAGAATCTCAGTGCTGGGGTAAAAGTTTCGGCTCTTACGACACTCGGTTTGGAAAACAATCTCGTCGGGGATGTCTCTACCACTAAATTCGATGCAGAGGGCAACAGTGTAGGCACGGCAAAACTTGATGACCAATCATGGGTAGAAGAGCTCTATTTAGCCTACACTGCGGGTAAAACTACCGCTAAAATCGGTCGTCAGCGTTTGGATACACCACTGGCATTCAGTGAAAACTGGAACATTACGGAAAATACGTTTGAAGCGGCAGTATTGTTGAATAACGATCTTCCCGATACGACGTTGGTCGGTGCATGGGTCGGCAAGCATAACGGTGTGGGCTTATTGAAACCGACAACCGGTCGCGGAACCACTATCGCGTATAACGGTGAATTTAGTACGTTTGGAGCTGATGGTGCCTATGCCGTAGCGGCCATTAACAAATCAATCCCGAATACAACCCTGCAAGCATGGTATTACAATGTAGGTCAAATCGCCAATGCGTATTGGTTGCAAGCCGATGCAAAGGTTCTTGGTATGCTCAGTCTTGGTGCACAGTTTGCCGGGATGAATCCGGATTCCGTATTGGGCGGCGGCACCACCGATCGCAGTACGGAGATGTATGCGCTTAAAGCGGCTGTAGACGTTGCAGGAGTCAATGTGTATGGAGCATACTCATCGGTGAATGACGGTACTCTTGGATTTTCAAACGTGGCAACGGGGGATAAAACTATGATGTATACCGGACTTGCAAGCGTATACTTCGACGGTGAAGTTGTTGCTGCTCCCGATACCGATGCATGGAAAATCGGTGCATCGACTAAAATGGTTCCAGGTGTAACCTTGTCGGCGAGTTACGGTGAAGCCGAAACCGGAAATAACGGCGGCAGCGCAGCAGCGGTTGCCGGTTTGAGTCTTCAGGATAATGACTATTCCGCTTGGGATGTTGTTGCCAGTACCAAAGCAGGTCCCATCGATCTCACCGCGATCTATACGGAATTTGATAGAGAAAATGCTTCGGGTGTGAAAACTCTCGACAATGCGCTTTTCCGTCTTATCGCCTCTTTGAAATTCTAAGCGATCTTTTTCTATCTCAGGGCCTTCGGGCCCTTTCAATTCTCCTTATATTAAGCTTTTCATCCGAGGATTCGTCACTCTCGGATGCCTCTCTTCTTCGATAAATTGATTCAGGTCAAAGACTTCTCTTACGTAATGCATTACAATCACTTTTATAAATAAAGTTCCCCCTACCATCATCCGGAGATACACCAATGCAGACGATTCAACGCGTTATCAAACGAGACGGCTCTGCAGAGCCTTTTTACCCCTTTAAGATCGAAGATGCCATTCGCAAAGCCTTCCAAAGTGTCCATGCAGTCCCAGACGAAAAAGTGATTGAAACCATTTTAAATCGTGTGCTGCTAGAGCATATTTTTGAGGTAGAAGCGATTCAAGACCTTATAGAGCGTTCTTTATTTGATGCACACTATTTTGACGTGATGAAATCGTTTGTAACCTACCGATTTTTACACAAAATGCAGCGCGAACATATTTTGGGACTGGGAGAAGACACAACCTATATCAACAGCACCCAGAGCGTCGAAGAGTATATTCACAAGTCCGATTGGCGGGTCAATGCCAATGCCAACACCGGCTATTCCAATGCCGGGCTGGTGAACAACCTCGCGGGAAAAGTGATCGCCAATTTCTGGCTTGACAAAGTTTATGCTCCGTATGAGGGAGCCGCTCACCGTAACGGCGATATCCACATCCATGATCTTGATTGCCTCACGGGATACTGCGCGGGATGGAGTCTAAGAGCACTCTTGAACGAAGGGTTTAACGGAGTACGCGGACGGGTAGAGAGTGCTCCGCCTCGTCATCTGCGCGAAGCACTGGGACAAATGGCTAATTTTTTAGG
>DATDUY010000324.1:0-2229 GCA_035290165.1 Sulfuricurvum sp.
AAGATACCTCCCCTCATCTACGGCACGGCATGGAAAAAAGAGCAGACGGCAGATTTGGTAGAGACGGCGGTTACGAGCGGATTTAGAGGGATCGACACCGCATGTCAGCCCAAACACTACCATGAAGCGGGGGTAGGGGAAGCTTTGATGCGATTGAAATCTCTAGGGATAGAGCGCGAAGAGCTGTTTATACAGACGAAATTCACCCCTCTTTCCGGGCAAGATCCCGCGCGTATCCCCTATGATCCCAAAGCTCCTTTGGAACTGCAGGTAGAGCAGTCGTTTTCCGCCTCACGGCGTAATCTTCAGAGTGAATACGTCGATTCTCTGGTGCTCCACTCACCGCTGTTTCCGTATGCCAATCTCCTCAAAGTATGGGGTGCGATGGAGAAGATCGCTCATAGCGGTACAGCAGGTCAGATCGGCATCAGCAACTGTTATGATCTGGAATTACTCAAACGGCTCTATAGCGATGCGGAGGTAAAACCCTCTGTGGTGCAAAATCGTTTTTACGCTGATAGCGGATACGATATCGGATTGCGACACTGGTGTGATGAGATGGGGATTATCTATCAGAGCTTTTGGTCTTTGACCGCCAACCCCCATATTCTGGGAAGCCGAGAGTTTTTCGCATTGACCCAAGAGTACAACAAAACCGAAGCACAGATACTCTATCGCTACCTTAATCAGATGGGGATCGTTCCGTTGATCGGATCGACGTCAAAAGTGCATATTGCGGAAGATTTGGATATTTTCAGTTTCGAACTGCGCTTTGATGAGATCGCGAGTATCAGTGCCCTTTTGTTATAATCACACAATGAAACATATTTTTTTAATCCTCGCAATCGTATCACAGATAGCGAGTGCTAAAGTCATTAGTGCAACCTATGAGGTCTCCTATGGGATATTTCAGGCGATGGGGATTGCCGATGCACGTTTCGAGATCAAAGAGGATCAAACCTACGCTATCCGTATTGAAGCCCGCACTACCGGAATAGCCAAACTCCTTACTAACAATCGGATCGAAACCTACGAAAGTCACGGATCACTCGTCGATGGAGTGTTGATTCCTCAAAAATACATCAAAATCAGACGAACCGATTCGAAAAAGACGACCAAAATTTATACGTTTGACCACGTGAATAAAATCGTCTGGAGAGAGAATATCCAAAGCGATGAATGGGATAAGGTCAAAAATGAATTTTATGCGAGCGAAGATGTCCTCAGCCTCTTTTTTAATTTCAAAAATCATATGAAAATACGGAAAGATCGCCCTTTTTATGTTATCGGCGGCAATAAAAAAGACGGTCGAATCGATATCAACTTTCCGCGTGATGAAGCCCTGACGCAGATGCAAGAGAAGCTCGAAATGAAACAGGGCAATTTTATAAAAGTGGTGTTGAATGACCGTATTTTCAGCAGTGCGCAGGGGGAACTGTTGATTAACCTCGATTCCGAAGGGTTGTGCGAAAAAGCGATTTTAGAGGATGTCTTGCTATTTGGTGATATCGTCGGCAAGCGGATAAAATAAGTTTTAAGCCAAGAGGTGTTATCATTCCATCAGTGATGCGGGAATAGCTCAGTTGGCTAGAGCGTCAGCCTTCCAAGCTGAATGTCGCGAGTTCGAGTCTCGTTTCCCGCTCCACTTCTTTTCTTTTTAAACAATCCCTTTTTTTACTTTTTACACCTCGTACCAATTTTCCGATATAATAATTCTATAACAAATTTTTAGAAGGAGTCGGTGCAATGATCGATATAGAAGCATTAAAACCTCAAATCGTCGAAAAACTTAAACCGCTCAATCCTAAAAGAATCATCCTTTTCGGCAGTTATGCCTATGGGACTCCGAGCGAAGAGAGCGATTTGGATCTTTGCATTATCACCGAATCAGCCGGAACGAAAATAGAGAAAAAATCAAAAATCCGTAATGCGCTTAAAGATATTGTAATTGCAAAAGATATTCTCGTAGAGAACGAAGAGTACTATTTATCCCACAGTGATGAGAATTGGATCAATACCGCCTTGTACGATGCTAGACACAAAGGGAAAGTTCTTTATGAACAAAAGTGAGATCAAAAACAGTACAGATATGTTTTTGTACAAAGCGATTGTCGATCTCAACAGTGCAAAATATCTATTAGAAGCGTTTAACGAAGATAAGATCGATATTGACATCGAAAAAATATATTTTGAATTGCAACAAAGTGCCGAAAAACTTTTAAAATCGAT
>DATDUY010000325.1:0-4302 GCA_035290165.1 Sulfuricurvum sp.
CTCGTCGTAGCTTTTGCCGTACTCTTCGGAGAGGAAATGGACTTCAGCCGCCGTGAGTGCTTTGATATGGAGATTCGGGTGACGCGCCTTGATTTTGCTGAATACTTCGAGATACCACTCCAATCCCGTGTCAGGGTTGTGGGCAGAGACGATATGAACTTCTGAAATTCCCCGTGCAACGATATCATCGGTGATACTCAGAATCTCTTCATGACTCATGGTATACGGGTTCGGATTTTTACGGCTGGAGCTGTAGGCGCAGAATTTACATACGTCTTTACATACATTGGTCGGATTGATATGGCGGTTGATATTAAAATAGGTGCGTTTTCCGTGCAACGCTTTGCGCCGTTCATCAGCCAGTTCCCCGAGAGTAAAGAGGTCTAAATCGTACAAAGCGACCGCTTCATCAAATGACAAGCGGATATTCTGTTTTACTTTTTCAATCAAATTCATTTAAAAATCTTTAACTGCTTATTTTAACGCGCATTATAGCAAAAGAAATAGACTACCAATCAAATAACACTGTACAGTTTTTATTCGATTTTTTCGCACAGTAAAGTGCTTTGTCGGCACGTCCGACCAGATCTTCCAACGTGTCTCCCTGCTGATGGATCGTAACTCCGACACTGATGGTGACATGAACACTCTTACCGGCATAAAGGAGATTGCTTTTCTCTATTTTTTCGCGGATTTTATCGGCGATTGCCTGCGCCTGCGTTACATCACAGCGGTTGAGGACGACGGCAAACTCTTCTCCTCCGTAGCGGTAAACTTTGTCTGCGGTTCGGATCATCCCTTTGATCGTCTGCGCGATGAAATAAAGAACTTTATCCCCTGCCACATACCCGAATTCGTGATTTAGAAATTTAAAATTATCTATATCGATCATCATGAGCACCAAAGAGAGTTGTTTTGTCTCTCCCGCTTCTATAGTGGATTCACTATCCTCGCTAAACCCTTGACGATTTCCCACTTTTGTCAACGGATCGGTTGTGAGATCAGATCGGGCGGTTTGAAGCTCTTCGGTGAGTATCTTTATTTTGGCTTGCGATTTCTCAAGTTCTTCAGACATCGTTTGATTTAGAGTGCTTAATCCTTCAATAAAGGTGACAAATTTTTCTACCGAACCCGAAGGGGCATTATCGATGTATTGACGCTGCAACTCGGCCACCGATGCGATGCCCGAATGAGACTCGATAAAAGAGACAACAGAGTGTTCCACCATATCGAGATATTTGGTCACATCCTCTTTGGAATCACTGAGGACTTTGTGATCACTATTTTCCTGATCTTTGCGTAACTCTTCATCAGCGGTTTCTGCAAAAAGCTGGTCAAAAAACTTTTTATACTGTGAAGGATACGGGGGAACCTTCATTGAGCGCAAAAGCCCCATTACATGATCATGAATATCTAAAATTTTTTTGTAAACAATATTATTATCCATTTTCTGTTCCTCCTCGCTATTGTGAAGATTGTATCATCTTTGTGTCAACACTATTGCAAATTTTGCCTCTTTTTTAACCCCTTTCTATTCTCCAAAAAAATTATAATGCGCTACAATAAAATAAAAAGTGATCCCTATGAGTATTACCGAACATATAGAAGACCTCATCGACCGAAATGCAAGCGATTTTGAGATATCAAAAATCTTTAAAACTCATATATCGGATTATAAAAATTCACTTTTAGAACTTTTTGAGCGTAATCAGGGGAAAGATTTCCTCGTAATCCACACCAAAACTCTCGACTCGATTATCTCACTCATGTATAAAACGGTTCTGCGGCGGATGTTTGGAAACTATCTTCCGATGCGCAGCTCCATCCCTATCGCTTTTATTGCTCTCGGGAGCTACGGACGTGAACAGCTCTGCGTCCATAGTGACATTGATCTTATGATCGTGTATGAGAAAATTGAGGGGTACAATACTGCCGCCATTATCGAAAAATTTCTCTATTTAGCATGGGATTCCGGGCTTAAGCTTGGGCATCGTGTCCATGACGTCAATGATTTGCTCAGTGCGTCACGTGAAGACATCACCATCAAAACCGCGATGATAGAGTCGCGCCTCATCATCGGTTCCCCTTTTACGTGGAGTGTCACACAAAACCGTCTGAGCGCTATCCGCAACGATGACCCGAAATCTTTTATTATGGCAAAAATTGAAGAAGCCGATGCTCGTCGCATTAAATTTCCTTTTTCGATGCAGCCCCACATCAAAGAGGGGGTGGGCGGATTGCGTGATTCGCAGTTGCTCTATTGGATCGCCAAAACGATTTACGGCGTCAACAGCCTAAAAGAGCTTAGCGGTGAACTCTTCAGCGATGATCAATACCGTGAGTATCGGATTGCTTTAGAATTACTATTTCGCGTTCGAAGTGCATTGCACCTCCTTAGCGGAAAACAGCAAGATCAGCTTGTACTAGATTATATGCCGCGTATTGCCCAAATGTTGGGGTTCAGCGATGAGAAGCGTCTTGTCAGCCGTTTATTGGAAGCCCAATGGCGCATTAACAACTTCACCCAAATTTATGTCAAAAAAATGGCACGTCATTACCTAGTTGACCCGAAACAACTCTCAACACTCCGTGCAGGAAGGCTCCATAAAGGATTTTACCGTGTGGAGGGGACACTCTACGCTTCGTATAATACACCGACACCTCCGATCGACACACTATTGGAGTTACTCGCAGGATTGGAGGACCGTGAATGGGTATTTGATTCGAGTGTTCTCTTTCATTTCACCTATACCCCTATCAAATATCCGCTGAGAGCTAAAACCTATACATTACTGCGCAAGCTCTTTGAACGCCAACATTTCTATGTCATCGTAAAACTCTTTTACGACGCGGGGATTTTGCATCATCTCATCGGGGCATTTAAAAAGGTACTGCACCTTCCGCAGTTTGACGGCTATCACCACTACCCTGTCGATTTGCATTCTATTAAATGCATCGAAGCCCTTGAATCGATTAAAGATCCTTATGTTGAAACACTCTATCAACCGCTATCCGTATCGGATAAACTTCTCCTTAAAGCGGTTATTCTCCTCCACGATACCGGAAAAGGTCGTAAACAAGATCACTCGGAAGTGGGTGCCAAACTTATCGTCCCGTTCTTGAAAAACCTCAAACTCCCTACTCAGCAGTTTGAACGTGGGGCACTTCTCGTCCGCCACCATGTATTGATGAGCAATGTTGCCTATCGCGAAAACCTTTATAATGAAAAAACGCTCTACCAATTTATGTCCAAAATCAAAACGCCGGAGAATCTAACCCTTCTCTATATCCTAACCTACGCCGATATCAACGGAGTAGGAAACGGAACCTATACAAGTTTCGGTGCTAACCTGCTGCATGAACTCTACGAAGCATCACTCGAAATTGCGTCCCAAAACGATCGGATCACCGACGCGATTAAACGTGTCAATAAAGAAAAACGGCTGAATCACGATCCTGAGTTCATTCAACTCTCTAAAATTGAGCAGAAAAAAATCCTCTCAATCGAATCGAATCTCTTCTTTTTCAAACACACACCCGCTGACATTGTCACCATTTCCAAAGAGGCATTTAAATGCCAGAGCTTCACCTATCAGCTTGAGATCGAGAGAGGATTGGTCATCCATATTTTTCGCCGTATCCCCCTCAATCTTGGATATTTGCTCGGAAAACTCAGTTATCTGGATGTTGCTTCTATGGATATTTTTACCCTATTTGACGGAATCAAATACTTTAAAATCGAATTTTTGCAGCGCCCGCTAGAGGGGACTATGGAGCAAATCCAGATTATCGTCGAAGAGGCGTTCGATATGTCTAAAAAACTCACCCTTCCCAAACCGATCATTAAAGCAAGTGAAATCACTCTTGATTGTGACCACTCCATCCATTACGCCCAGCTCAATCTCAATACAACAAACCAGCGGGGGTTGTTGGCTTATTTTGTCCAATGTTTTGACGAAGCAGAGATCAATATCGCCACGGCAAAGATTCATACCAACAAAAATATGGCGCGAGACCACTTCTTAATCGAAAAACAAAACAGGATGTGCGATAATGCGCGCGAAATAATTGATAAATTGATAGGAGAATAATTTATGTGCGGTATTGTAGGGTACATCGGAGTCAAACCGGTTAAAAAAATATTGATCGACGGACTTCGAGAACTCGAATATCGCGGATATGATTCTGCCGGCATTGCCGTTTTGCAAGACGGCAACTTCTCTTTGTTCAAAGCGGTGGGAAAACTTATCAACCTCGAAGAAAAGGCCCAAAATTACGAGAGTACCGGATTTTCCGTCGGTA
>DATDUY010000326.1:0-20622 GCA_035290165.1 Sulfuricurvum sp.
ATTTCACTTAAAAGTGCCCCAAGACCTCTGCCTAATGCGGATGCTTTCGCCATAGTTTTCCTTTAGGCGATGATGGCGTGTGCCAAATCTTGGTACGCCATAGAGCCGCTTGATTTTACATCGTACAAAATTGCCGGTTTACCGAAACTCGGAGATTCCGCAAGTTTTACATTACGAGGGATAACGATAAAGTCATCCTCTCCACCTGATTTAAATAATTTTGACTGAAAATGTTGACGCAAATCTGCGAATACTTGGCGTGAAAGATTGTTTTGCGCACTGTACATCGTCGGCAGGAACCCTTTGATCGTCAATTTCGGATTAATGGTTTTTCGAACCAGTTTGACAGTATTCAAAAGCTGTGCCAACCCTTCCAATGCAAAAAATTCGCACTGGATAGGGATAATGACAGAGTTTGAAGCCGATAAGGCATTAATGGTCATCGGCCCCAGTGCCGGAGGGGAATCAATGATGATGTAATCATACTCATCTTTGACCTGTGCAATAGCACGTTTTAAAATGAGTTCACGCCCCGTCGCATTGTCTGCATCGTAATACTCTTTTTCAACTCCGACGAGACCGATATTCGAGGGAGCTAAAAAAAGTTTCGGCAATGACGTTTTTAAAATAATCTCTCGAAGTTTTTTGGCACCGATTAATACGTGATAAATATTGAACTCATAGTTGTTACGGTGATACCCTAATGAGGTGGTTGCATTAGCTTGAGGATCGGCATCGATCAGCAATACTTTTTTTTCTGCAACAGCAAGGGATGCGGCTAAATTGACGGCGGTTGTGGTTTTACCCACTCCCCCTTTTTGATTGGCTATAACAATAACTTCACTCATCGTAAACTAAATATCCTTTGGCCATCGCATTCTAACGATCCGTCTTCAAGCAAAACGGCCTTTTCTAATGCAACTTTTTCATTATTGTTGTGGGTAAAAAATTCTCTACTGTTTTCAAATTCTATCTGGTAATTACTAAAAATCAGCTTCCACGATGGTAAATTTTTAAACAATTCACTATAAGATTTCGTTAAATCATATGTACTGATGTCAATATCGATTTTTTCAAAATACTCAGGGGCGGAAACCAAATTAATTCCAATCCCGCATACCAGCGTTTCACCGACAAGATTCGTGATAACACCGCCGATTTTTTTATGACCTATATAAAAATCATTCGGCCATTTAAGCCATACCTTCGAGCCGAGAGAAGCTAAAAGTTCTTTCATTAAAAAAGCAAAATAGATTGATGACGATTCAAGTTTTAGATCCGAAGGCAACATTGAGCGTTCCACACCCACTGAGATAAAAAGGTTCCCCTCTACACCTATCCAGCTATTTCCGCGTGAACCTTTACCCGTCGTTTGAGTGAGCGCACCGACACAGACGGGAGGGTATAATCTTGAAGCTTTCAGTTCGTCTAAGAGATAGCTTTGAGTCGATTCAAGCGACTCAAACCAATGGATGTCCACACCCGATCCGTTTTCCGTTGAGATAATCAACGACTGAAGTCTCTTGTTTAGAAGGGGCTTGAACAGACTTGATACGAAGCGATCCTTTGTTACACTGGATTAGAATACTCTCTTTATCAATTTGGGTAATTATTCCCGCGTCGCCGAAACTCTCCTCTTCTTCCAATTGCATTGATTTAATTTTTAATCCCGATTCAGTAAATATTCCCGGCCATGGAGTGTAAGCACGATAGCGGTTATAAATTTCACGTGCATCGGAAAAATCAATCAAACCGTCTGATTTAAGTATCTTTTTACAGTGGGTAGCCTCACCGTCATTTTGCATGAGTGCACTTTTTTGATCCCAATTTCGGATAACGTCGAGAGTCAAATGGACCGCTACATCGGTGAGTCGAACATACAATGACTCCACCATTTCGTCTGCACCGATAGGGAGTGTTTCAATTTTAATAATGGCTCCCGTATCAAGTCCCTCATCCATCCACATCGCACTAACGCCGCTTATAGAGTCATTATTCAAAAGACTTTGTTGAATCGGACTGGCACCGCGATATTGAGGAAGAATTGAGGCGTGGAGATTAACACACGGAACATACTCAAGAATTGCTTTGGGAAGTATCTGACCGTATGCAGCAACAATAATCATCTCACACGCTGTTGCCAGCAGTTCATTGACTACCGTTTCGTCGCGAAGTCTAGTCGGTTGGATCACAGGGATATTTGCTTTTTCGGCTATAACTTTTACGATAGGAGGGGTTAAAACCCCTTTTCGCCCTACCGGTTTATCGGGCTGAGTATAAACAGAAACGACCTCTATATCTTCGGCATGGATTAAAGCTTCCAAAATAGATCCCGCATAATCGGGGGTCCCCATAAAAATAACACGGGTCATTAAAGTTCCCCTGCTGCTTTAAACAGACTGCCTCCGCGATGTTCTCCTGCAATCAAAAAGCTTTTAGCATCGCTCAAATCAAATCCGCTCGCTAAAAACATAGCTCCGCCCCGTTTTAGAAGAAAATCGGCGGCTTTGAGTTTCGTCACGATCCCCCCTGTCGCAAAATTATGATTCGGTGTCACCTCTAGTGATAACTCCTCAGGGGTAATACTTTCAATGCGTGAGCGTACTTTTGCATCGGGATGACTGCGGGGATCTTTATCGTAATAGGCGTCGATATCGGAAAGTATTACTAGCATCTCCGCGCCGAAATGGTGTGCCGCATAGGCTGAGAGCTGATCATTATCCCCTAAAACAAGCTCTTCCGTTGCCGTAGCATCATTTTCATTGATAATCGGAACGACATTATGTTTGAGTAGAGTTTCAATCGTATCTTTGGCTTTTTGGGACTCTTCGGCGGTATTAAAGTTGGCAGCTGTAACCAGAACTTGAGAGGGGAGAATATTATGGTGTTCAAACATTTTGCGGTATTTGTTCATCAAAATAGGCTGACCGATAGATGCGAGGGCTTGTTTATTCGCCAAAATCTTTTTATCGAGTTTGAGTTCGGTATACCCTGCGGCAACTGCCCCCGAAGAGACGAGAATCACTTCATAGCTTTTTTTGAGCTCGGCGATAAAGTCAACCAAATTTTGCATTCGATCTTTTGCAATACGATTTTGCTCACTTAAAACCGCACTTCCGACTTTAACAACGATCCGCTTCATTTGCGCTCCGTTACGACCATTTGATAGAGTGCGTAGGTTAATGGTTTGATGTTAAGATTGATCGCCGAAGAGATCGGTGCAATAAATGCCGGTTTGGTACGGTCATAAAATGCTTTATCAAAATCTTCTTGCTCATAGGCCGGATATTCGTCGCTAAACGCAAACCGGCTCTTTTTTACCGGGTCAAGATTGACAAGTTTCAAAAACGCATTCGTTTTTTCAATAGCCTCTTCTGGGGTCATTGCATCGGCACGGGTAAGCGCTATCGCAAAATTACGCTCTGCCAAAAGGGGTGAAAATTTCTCTAGTTCTTGTTTAAGGGTTTCATATTGATATTCCAGTTCATGATACGATGCTAAGTCGATCATAAAAAGAAGGGTTTTTGTTCTCTCAATATGGCGAAGGAATTTAAGCCCAAGCCCTTTTCCTTCTGATGCTCCGCCGATAATCCCCGGAATATCCGCCATAATATACGAATCAAACTCACCGATGTTAATCTGACCGAGTTTCGGAGTCAGCGTCGTAAACTCATAGTTGGCTACTTCAGGACGAGCATTGGAAACGGTAGAGATCAATGTCGATTTACCGACATTCGGAAATCCGACCAGCCCGACATCCGCGATGAGTTTAAGATCAAGCCGAAGGATTCGGGTAATCGCAGGTTCACCCGGTTGGGCGTACATCGGTTTTTGGTTGGTTGAGGATTTGAAGTGGACATTTCCTAGACCGCCGCGTCCCCCTTCTAAAAAGAGCACTTCTTTACCGTCTTCTAATAGATCCAGTAAAATATCGCCTGTTTCGACATCCACAACCTGTGTTCCCGGAGGGACAACAACAACAAGTCTTTTACCTGCTTTACCGGCCATGTTGGAACCTGAACCCGGTTGCCCTTTATCGGCTTTTAGATTTTTATTCCCCTGAAAATGGGCCAAAGTGTGGGTATTGTTATCAACTCTAAAATAGACATCGCCCCCTTTACCGCCGTCACCGCCGTTAGGACCGCCTTGTAGGACATATTTTTCCCGTCTGAAAGCAACACACCCTGCTCCCCCTTTTCCTGAGGAGACGGTAATTTCTACACTATCACTAAACATGGATGTCCTTAAAGTTGTTTTGAACATTTGCCTCTAATGAGACAACTATTATTTGCTTAACACTATACTTCGTTATAAAGTACACAATTAAAAAGATAATTTTGGAAATGGATTCAAAATCGGGCGATAGCCCGATGTAAGTGAAAATTAAGCGGCAGGGATGATAGAAACTTGTTTGCGTTTTTTGTCTTTACGTTCAAACGCAACGACACCGTCAACCAACGCATACAATGTGTGGTCTTTACCCATACCCATGTTTTTACCCGGGTGAACTTTTGTTCCGCGTTGGCGGATAACGATGTTACCTGCACGTACGAATTCACCACCGTATTTTTTGACACCGAGTCTACGTCCCGCTGAGTCGCGGTTATTCTGTGTACTACCCTGACCTTTCTTATGAGCCATGCTGTCCTCCTACTTTTAAATAATTACGCAGCGATCTTAACGATGCGAACGCGTGTGTGATCTCGTCTGAAACCACGTTTCAATTTACTGTCTTTACGACGACGTTTTTTGTAGATCACGACTTTACGGTCACGACCTTCATTGATAACCTCAGCAGTAACAACAGCACCCTCTACGAATGGAGTACCGGTTTTAAGTTCACCGTTATTAACGGCAAGAACTTCTTTGATTTCGACGGTGGTTTTAGGATCTAGTCCCATTTTATCGAACAAAAGGATATCACCCTCTTGAACTTTATACTGTTTTCCGCCGTTTTTGATAATTGCGTACATTAGCGTTCCTTACTTACAAGTCTACAAAAAGTGGCGAATTATAGCCAACGTTTATTTAAGCTTAAATTAAAGCGATAGCATCAATCTCAACAAGTGCATTTTTCGGTAACGTTTTCACGGCAACTGTAGAGCGTACAGGCTTGTGATCGCGGAATGCATCGGCATAAACAGCATTAACGGCTACGAAATCATTCATGTCTGCCAAAAAGATGGTTGTTTTAACAACTTTATCCAATGAACTGCCTGATGCTTCCAAAACCGCTTTAAGATTCGCAAGCACCTGCGTACATTGAACTTTTACATCCCCTTCTAGCATTTCTCCCGAAGGTGTTAATGCAATTTGACCCGACGTAAAAACCATTCCGTTTGCGATCATTGCCTGAGAGTAGGGTCCGATCGCCGCAGGTGCATTCGGGGTTTGTATACTTTTCATATTCTTTTCCTTTATTTTTTTGCTTTACGAAGTGCATCATCCAGAATCGATTGATAGTCCTCAACCGGCCAATATCCAGGTATTGAATAGAGTACTTTGCCATTACTGTCTAAAAAATAACTCATCGGTACCATTTTAGCAGTCAGGTTTTTAGGATAGAGACTCTTATCCCGTGTAACATGAGCTGCTGCAAATCGGCTGTTTATTTTAGAAACAATTTCATCATCTGAAAGTGTTGTTGATTCAAGTTTTCGGCACCACCGGCACTCTTCTGTCGTAATAATCACCAACATCGGCTTAGACTCTTTCTTCGCTTTGGCTTGCGCGGAAGCAAACGTATCGTTCCACGCGATATCCGCACCAAAGAGATTAGCCATTAAAAGTGTTAATAGCGCTATTTTTTTCATCTTTACCCTTTTGTTTGAAAACGGAATTTTACCGAAAATTATCGATCAACTTTGTAAAAACAGCGTAAAGATTGTGCACCTCATCAATTGATGTCCGCTCATTCGGGGCGTGAATCGTGTCATTGATGACACCGAATTCGATCACATCGATCCCGTACGCTGCGACAAAGCGTGCGTCTGATGTTCCCCCCGCCGTAGAGTTTTGGGGATCAATACCGCACACTTCAACAATTGAATCTCTCAATACCTTGACAATAGGAGTAGTGGCATCCGTCACAAAAGGGTACGCCGATTGATCCAATGTTAATGCATACTCCAACCCTTCCATCTGTGATGCGATGAATGAAGCTATTTTTGCTTCATCGGTGCGGGTTGAGTTTCGGACATTGAACATCATCTTGAGTTTGCCCGGTGAGACGTTCGTTGTTTCAATCCCGGCACGAATATCGGTAATAACGATTTGACTCGGAGCAAAATACTCATCCCCCTCATCCAAAAAAGCCCCCGCGATGTTGGATAAAACGGGGGCAATCTGATGGACAGGATTGATCGCTTTTTCGGGATACGCGGCGTGTCCTTGTTTACCTATAATTTCGATGATACCGTTGATCGAACCGCGACGCCCTACTTTAATAGCATCTCCAAATCTCTCTTCACATGTCGGTTCCGCAACGATAACGGCATCGGGAAGCAACTCGTGCTCTTTGAGATACGCCAATACTTCTACTGTCCCGTATTTTGCCGGTCCCTCTTCATCAGAGGTGAGTAAAATCGACAGAGTACCGTTGAAATCCCGCGCTTCTTTAAGTGCTTGGGTAAAAGCCGCCACACCGCTTTTCATATCCTGTGCACCACGGGCATAGATATATCCCTCGATCTCAGTTGCCACAAAAGGATTGGTGTTCCATCCCTCCCCTGCAGGAACAACATCGACATGTCCTGCAAAACAAAGATGTTTCCCCTCCCCGAAACGACGATAGGCAAATAGGTTTTTCACCCCTTCCCGATCGATTCGGATGAAGGTAAACCCCTCCAAATAGTCCTCTAAAAAATCAAATATACCGCCATCTTCGGGAGTAACACTGTGTGATTCCAAAAGCTTTTTAAATAACTCAATAACGTTCAATGTTAATCCTCTTTTAATTGTGTCTCATATTCCAAACGTAAACCTTGTGGTGTCATTATAAAACCTTGCAGTTTGATTTTGCCTTGAGAAATCGCACGAGTATGGGTTTCACATAAAGGTATAAGATGGTGATGTTCTTTTGAAAAACTGTTTTTTTGCACATTTCGAACCAACGCTCCGCAGATAACACACTCCGATGCCACCACTTCGCGGTAGCGTTTAATGTACTCTTTTTGGTTTCCTAATTCCAATACATCGTATTCTTTAGCCAAATTTTCCCGTAACCGCTTGGCATTGGTTAAAAAATTCGGATTCATATGAAGTGATTCGGCAAATTCAAGACCGTACACACTGCTCCCGCGCCCTGATTTTAAAATACGATCATAGATGAGACGATCATGTTCTTCATCATAACGGACACTTAGGTGCAGATGTACCACTTCACGCAAACGGCTGAGTTCACTAATCATGGAGAGCTGATGCAAATGGGTTGTCATTAAAAACAGACACCCTTTTTTAGTAAGTTCCATAATAGTACTTGCAACGATAGCAACCGCAGAGAGTGTTTCGGTGCCGTGACTGATTTCATCTCCCAACACGAGGGAACGGGAAGTTGCACGACTAAAAATAGTATTGAGTTCCAGCATCTCTACCCCGAAGGTAGAGAGTGATTTCGCAACATTGTCACGTGATTGTATGCGGGTATAAAGAGCGTCAAAGAGAGAAAACTTCATCGCTTTGGCGGGAACGAAAAAGCCGCTTTGCGCCAAAGCAACGGCGATACCGATACTTTTCATCAACGAAGATTTCCCGCTGGAGTTGATTCCATAGAGGAGTACCCCGCGAATGTTTGAGCCATCATGCACGTTAGAATCCAACATAACCGTATCGGGGTACGGCAAATCGAGATGATCGCGATTTCCCATCACGATATCGTTAGGAACATAGTTAATTCCCTGTGCTTCAACCAGTAAATGGCGCAAACCGCTCATCTGTAAAAAGTTTTCATCAGAGGATTCAACAATAGCAGGTCGGACAAGCCCGAATTTTTGAGCATTGATCGCCGATGCAACCGCAACATCGATTTGAGCAATCCAGTCCATGATATTCCGGACAAAAGGAATTTGAGCTTCCAGCCATTGTCTCTCTTGATAATGATTTCGTAGCTCTATCTCCCACCCCTCTTGCATACAAGCAAAAGAGAGTACTTTGGTCAGGTTATGTTTCTGACAATAGTGCTGAATGTCGATGACAATAGAAAAAGGGTGAAGAAAACTCTCAATCTCAGCCATTTGATGATTTTTAAGACGCCACCATAAAAGCTCAATATCACCCACTAATCCTAAACGCTCCGCTAACCAAGAAGCGTGCGGATTAACGGCATCGATCCAGTCGTAGCGGATATTGAGTTCTCTGGAATCTTTGATCGGTAAAAACAACCGAAAGCGACCCAACCGTTTCCCCATTGGAGTTGACATACCCATAAAAAGCTTGGCTATATTGGGGGCTCTTGTATCGATTGTCGAGATTTCGAGCTGTTCAAGGGCATTATTCCCCATTTCCATTAGCTGTGATGTTTCCAAAATTGTCGGAATCGTATAGGTGCTTGTAGCAAAGTGATTCAAATGATCGGCGGCCAATGCCAATGCTTGCGCACATAACGCTCTGTTCTCAAGACTAAGATGTTCTATCGGACTCAAAAGGGAATAAACACCAAAAACTTTTTTGAACAATCTGTTTTGTTCCGCACTATCAAAGACTCTTTCATCGTACCGATACTCAAACATTGAAAAATTATTAGCAATTTCATCAAAAAATACCCGTGAAGAAGCCCCGATAATCAGACTACGACTATTGGTCACAAACAGCAAATGGAGCACCCGATCAATTGCGCTATAAGGGTGAGAGGGGTCTACCTCTACCTCACAAAGCCAACCTTTTAATCCGTAGGGCTCAAACATAGCCAAACCTATCGAATATCCGGCACTGTTGCGATCGATAAAGAGTGCCGCTTGTGATTCTTGCATTCGGGTACCACCAATTTTCTGTACTATAACGATTTATAAAAACAATTATACAAAAAGGAATGGCGTTTAACTTTTATTTTAGTAATAATCAAGTTATAATCACATTCTTATATTTGAATCTAAGTTTAGGACAAGCCTAATGAAACGCCCAACTCCAGTTAATGAAGAAGTATTATTTGACGGACGAAGTTTAATTTCCGAAACCGATACCAAAGGTATTATTACTTACGTTAACCGAAAATTTACCGAAATGACTGGATATACCGCAGCAGAAGCAGTCGGACAACCCCATAGTCTATTGCGACATCCCGATATGCCAAAAGCGGGATTTGAGGGTATGTGGAAAATAATCGAAAGCGGTAAAATTTGGGAAGGGTATGTTAAAAATCTTCGCAAAGACGGCAAGTTTTACTGGGTTGTTGTCCATATTGTCCCTAAACTTGATGAACGCGGAGAGATTATCGGCTATATCGCATCCCGCAAAATGCCCGATCGGAATCGTCTTAAAATAGTCGAAGAGCAATACAGAGAGCTACTCGCACAAGAACATTAATTTAGATTTTTTTTATCTGTATCGCCATCTCTTGCATAACGCTAAAGAGTTCCTCTTTGGTTTCAAATCGCAGTTCTATACGATTGAGCGGAACCTCTCCTACCGGATCAAAATCGCAAATCAATACATATGCTTCGAGGGTAATCTGCGCTGCTTTAAGTTCTGCCCATTCCAGAGAAACGGATGCACTTTCACCTCCGGCATGGATTAAGGCTGCGGGATAGAGGCGCGTGATTTTGGCTAAATCGATCTCCTTTCCCTCAACTACCACTATCATCTCTTGTTTCATTCAAACTCCTTAAGTTCATACGTTCGCCGTACCCATTCGTAATAGAAGGCCGCAATCAAAAACACTCCCCCTAAAATGAGAGTAATCATCCCTAACGAAAGACCTGATGTTGCCAAATAACCGATCAATAATGAGACGAATGCCCCTACACCTAAAAAAATCATATCATTATAGGCAATCACCCGACCGTAAAAATCACTATGGGTGTGATGCTGCAATAACGTATAGGTATACGACCATAACGTCGTAGTGACAAAACCTACCGCAACCGAAGCGATCAGTGAACCGTAAAAATTATCGATTAATAGCGCCCACAAAGCGATTGCACCCGCTTCAGCAAGAAACAACCACCCTAACCTCGCATTATTTATCCAACGTCCCAATACCATCGGACCGATGACAAGACCTACTGCACGTGAAGCATTGAGCAATCCTATCCCTAACGATACCGCAATGATTTGCGAATAGTAGTGTTTTGCCGCCAGTGCAACCAGTGCATCAAATGCCGTAAAACCCAGTATCGCATGAAGTATCATTAAATGATATACAATCGGGTTCGCACGTATATAGGTGAAAGCTTCTCTCATCATCGCACTCATTTTTGAGCCGTTTTGTGAAAATTCTACCTCAATTTTAATCGTGGATACCAGAGCAAGTACGATAACAAATAACCCCGCATCAAGGATGAAAGCCATACTCACCCCTACCCAATAGACAACCAAACCGCTCAGTGCCATCCCTAACGTGTACGATAGAGACCAGATAATCGAGTGAATTTCGTTAGCTGTTTGAAGTGATTTTCCTTCCAAAATTCTCGGAAGGAGTGACATCTCGACCGTAAAATGAAAGCTTGAAGCCCCCATACGGATAAATACCAGCAGATAAAGGAACCATAACATCTCCACGTTATCCACACTGATGAGTGAAAGGGTACAAATTATTTCAATTACGGTCAGAAGAATCATCAACCGCTTCGGATGAATACGATCGAGAATAACTCCGCTCAGAGGAGCTTGAAATACTCCGGGTAAAAAATGGAGAGCCGCAACCAGAGCAATCGTCGTTGCATCGGCTCCCATTTGGATCAAAAGAGTATAAATAGCAACATTGCTAAACCATGCGCCGAAATAGGCTAATAACTGAATAAAAGAGAGGCGGCGGAGAAGCGGTTCATTGCGTAAAAGAGTTACATAGCGTTTCATAAGTGCAAGGTTATCATGTAAATATTAAAGTTTTTATTTTCAGTGACGATTTAGGGTTAGAAATTGTCTCATATTTTTAGCAGGAGAATTACAATGGAAATCTTCCAAACAACCGCAAAGATGCAACAGAGTCAAAGTGTTGCTCCAAAACAAAATGTTGCAGATGTTCAAAGTGTCCAACAAATGCAAAAAACACAAATCCATCAGGATAAAGCAGCTCAAATCAGTACAGAGCAAAAAACAACTAAAGTTGAATCCCAAGAGCAAATGGATAAATTGATCGATCAACTCAATCAATCCTTAAATCCGTTTAACACCACATTAAAATTTGGGTTTGACAACTCTTCGGACGATTTTTATGTCTCCGTCATCGAAACCAAAAGCAATCGTATGCTCAGACGTTTTCCGATCGAGCAAGCTGAAGCGCTTTTACCAAAAATGCAAGAGGTGAACGGACTTTTATTCGATCAAAAAGGGTAATTGCCTCTTTAAAACACTATTAACAATTTTATTTCGATTATTTCAAAGGACTTTTAATGAATACTAATCTTGCGTACAATACGTATGCCCAAAATAATATCGGAGTTGAATCTCCTGAAAAATTGATCCAAATGATGTATGAGGGGGTTTTGCGTTTTAATATGCAGGCAAAACGTTCCATACAAAGTAATGATATTGAGCGACGCACCTACTGGATTAACCGTTCCAACGCTGTTGTCAGCGAACTACTTAATATTTTGGATTACAATCACGGAGATATCACCCATTATCTATCAGGGCTCTATTCTTACCAACTTCGTCTACTTGTTGAAGCCAATCTTTACAATGATTCAACCAAAATCGATGAAGTAAGCCAAGTATTCAAAGGGCTTTTAGAAGCATGGAAAGAGAGTACCGATGTGGCTAACCAAGCTTAAAACGGCTCTCATTCTTGAAGATTTTGAACATCTCTCCGCTTTATTGGATGAGATGCCTCAGTTTGAAACCCTCCAGCAAATGGAAGAGGTCTCGTACCTTCTTGCTCATAGTAAAATATCCTTAGAAAAAAACAAGGCTGAGACTGCCCATATACTGCAACAACTCAAAAACAGCCTCGATTTTCTCAAATCTACCCAAACAGAATCCCCCTCTACCCTAAATCTCAAATTTTAACCCTTTTCTCACCCTTTTTTTGATAAAATCGCGACATTCACTCCATTGTATATGGAGTAAGGGTATCAACGATAAGGATGCAGTTATGAAAAAAGAGGTTAAAAAAGTTGTTCTTGCCTATTCCGGCGGATTGGATACGAGTGTTATTTTAAAATGGCTCCAAGATGAGTACAACTGTGAAGTTGTTACGTTTACCGCCGATATCGGTCAAGGCGAAGAGGTAGAACCGGCTCGCGCAAAAGCGGTTAGCCTCGGTATTAAGCCTGAAAATATCTACATCGAAGACCTTCGTGAAGAGTTTGTACGCGATTATGTTTTCCCTATGTTTCGTGCCAATGCAATTTATGAGGGAGAGTACCTTTTGGGAACCTCTATTGCACGTCCTTTGATTGCAAAGCGCCAAGCCGAAATTGCCCGTATCACCGGTGCCGATGCGGTCAGCCACGGGGCTACCGGAAAAGGAAATGACCAAGTCCGTTTTGAAATGGGCTACTTGGGTCAAAACAGTGCACTCACCATCATCGCTCCTTGGCGCGAGTGGGATTTAAACTCGAGAGAAAAATTGCTGGCTTATGCGGCAGAGCACGGTATTAAAATTGAGATGAGCGGTAAAAAATCACCGTATTCTATGGATGCAAACCTTCTTCATATCTCGTATGAGGGGGGGATTTTAGAAGATCCTGCTTCAGAGCCGGAAGAGAGTATGTGGCGCTGGACAGTATCTCCTCAGAATGCACCCGATGAAGCGGAGTACATTGAAATCGGTTACGAAAAAGGGGACCCTGTCAGTCTTAACGGTAAAGCTCTCTCTCCTGCTGTTATGCTTGAGCAACTCAATATTATCGCAGGCCGCCATGGTATCGGTCGTGCCGATATCGTTGAAAACCGCTTTGTCGGAATGAAAAGCCGCGGCTGTTACGAAACTCCGGGGGGAACCATTATGATCAAAGCCCACCGTGCCATCGAATCATTGACACTCGATCGTGAAGAAGCGCATTTGAAAGATGAGTTAATGCCGCGTTATGCAAAACTAATCTATAACGGATTCTGGTTTGCACCGGAGCGCGAAATGCTTCAAGCAGCTATCGATAAAACCCAGCAAAATGTACGCGGAAGTGTTCGATTAAAGCTTTACAAAGGAAATGTGATGGTTGTCGGACGCAGTTCAGACCTCTCACTCTTTAACCCTGAATACTGTACGTTTGAAGAAGATTCTGTTTACGATCAAAAAGATGCGGGCGGGTTTATCAAACTCAATGCACTTCGTTTCATCATTGCCGGTAAAGCACGAAAAAATAAATAAGGTCAACATATGAGCATCATTAAAATCGATATGAATTCCGATGAGTTCCAAGCGGAACTCGAAAAAACGATCAAATTTACCGACAAAGTAATCAGCCAATTCAGTTGGGCCTACAATCCTCAAGAAGAGATCAACGAGGGGGTTCAACTCGGACTTGCTCGCAATAAAATGATGTACGGCAAACGTTTTTGCCCTTGTTATATGGTTGAGGAAGTTGAGGGAAAATACCAAAGTACCGACAACCGACTCTGCCCTTGTACGACTGCGATCGAAAAAGAGTTGCCGGAAGAGGGTGTATGTCACTGTCAAATTTTTTGTACGCCGGAATTTGCATCGGCTAAACGTCTCGAAATGGGAATCGAAGAGGTTACCCATCAACACTCTCGCGGCTTAACCAAAGAAGAGTGTGAAATGCTATTGCACAAAAGTGATCTGGATAGCGATGAGTTAACGTCTCTTTTTGAAGCACGTGAACTCGGTATGGTCACATTTAAAGTCGTAGACGTTCGTGAATGGATGGAGTGGAAAATGGGACGTATTAGCGGTGCCGATCTATTGGTTCCGACCAGCAGCTTCTTCCAGACTCTCACAGAATCAAAATTAGAAAAAGATGAACATATTATCGTCTATTGTCATGTCGGCAGCCGTAGTGCTCACTGCCAACGTATCTTGCACGATATGGGATACAGCAAAGTTTCCAATCTTGCACACGGTATCGTCGGTTATAATGGTGAGATTGTACGCGGTTAATAAAGGATTAAAATGAAAGTATTATTGACCAAAGATGTCAAAGGTGTCGGAAAATCCGGCGAAATCAAAGAGGTAGCCGACGGTTACGGTAAAAACTTTTTAATCGGTAAGGGGTTGGCACTTGCCGCTACCCATGAAGTTTTAAAAAAATTCGAGTCGGATCAAAAGAAAAAAACGGCACATGATGCAGCAGAAATTGAACGTCTTAATGCTATCAAAGCGCAACTAGCCGATATCAAAGTGACGATCGTTAAAAAGCTCGGTAACACGGGTCACCTTTTCGGTTCGGTCACCAAAGAAGAGATTGCCGATGCACTAAGCGCTCAACATGGTATTGAAATTGATAAAAAAGAACTCGATGCCAAACATGGTATTAAAACTACCGGTTTACACGATCTTGACCTCAAACTAGGCCACGGTATCCACGCAACACTTCATGTTGAGATCAAAGGGGAATAGCTGATGTTTGATGCCACAACCATACTCGCTTACAAAGGTAAAAACAAAGCCGTTATCGGCGGAGATGGACAAGTGACATTCGGACCAACCGTTCTCAAAAGTAATGCAACTAAAATTCGTACCCTCCACAACGGAGAAATTTTAGCCGGTTTTGCCGGCTCTACCGCCGATGCGTTCAACCTTTTTGATATGTTTGAAGAGCAGTTAGCACATCGTAAAGGGGAACTTATCAAAGCGGTTATCGACTTTTCCAAAGCATGGCGCAAAGATAAAGTATTGCGTCGTTTGGAAGCGATGATGATTGTCCTTAATCAAGAGCATATCTTTATCCTTACCGGAAACGGAGATGTTGTTGAACCCGAAGACGGTGAAATTGCCGCCATCGGAAGCGGTGGAAGTTATGCGATTGCAGCAGCACGCGCCCTTAAAAAACATGCATCATTGGATGAAGAGACATTAGTAAAAGAGAGTCTTAGTGTTGCTGCGGATTTGTGTATCTATACAAACCACAACATTAAAACGTTGAGCCTTGGATAACACTATGAACATGACCCCGCAACAGATTGTCGATTATCTGGATCAACACATTATCGGTCAAAACAATGCTAAAAAAACTATCGCTCTAGCACTTCGAACCCGTTATCGCCGCCTACATCTCGATCCGCTCTTACAAGATGAGATCATGCCGAAAAATATCCTTATGATCGGTTCTACCGGTGTGGGCAAAACGGAAATTGCCCGTCGCCTTGCCAAAATGATGCAATTGCCGTTTATCAAAGTCGAGGCAAGCAAATATACGGAAGTGGGCTTTGTCGGCAGAGATGTCGAATCGATGGTTCGAGATCTGGTCATGACATCGCTATCCATGGTAAAAGCAGAACATAATGAAAATAATAAAGAAGCTATCGAACACTATATAATCGATACCCTTACCCAAAAATTACTCAGTAATACGTCACATTTTTCATCAAACGAAGAGGAGATACGAGAAAATATTCGTAACGGCACCTTGGATGAGTGTATCGTTGAAATAGAACTTCAAGCACGCGGAGTTGAATTTAACGACACGAATATGCCTCCGGAAATTGCCCGTGTTCAAGAATCATTTTCAAGAATGTTTTCTATTATGGGCAAAGAAGAGGGGGAAAAAGAGGTCACGGTAGCGGAAGCAAAAGAGATCTTGCGCCAAGAGGCTGCCGATAAACTCCTTAACTATGATCAAATGAAACGTGAAGCACTTAAACGTGCAGAAGACGGGGGAATTATTTTCCTGGATGAAATCGACAAAATTGCAGTGAGTTCGCGCAGTGAGGGACGTAATGACCCGAGCAAAGAAGGGGTTCAACGGGATTTACTCCCCATAGTTGAGGGGAGTATTGTTTCGACTAAGCTCGGTTCCATTAAAACCGATCATATCCTTTTTATTGCCGCCGGTGCCTTTCATCTTACCAAGCCAAGCGATCTTATTCCGGAATTGCAAGGACGTTTTCCACTGCGAGTAGAATTGGAACCGCTCAATGAAGATGCTCTTCATTTGATTTTAACCAAACCGAAAAACTCACTTTTAGAACAGTACAAGGCACTGCTGGCAACGGAAGAGATGGTTTTATCTTTTGAAGATGCCGCCATTCGGTCTATGGCACGCTATGCCCAAAGAGCCAATGAAAAAACCGAAGATATCGGTGCGAGACGGCTTCATACTGTTGTTGAAAAAGTATTGGAAGATATTAGCTTTAACGCGCACTTACACAAAAACAGTACCGTCACCGTCACCGAAGCGATGGTTAATACCATTCTCTTACCACTTGTTGAGGATGAAGACCTCGCACGTTATATCCTCTAAAAGGCAATTACACATGAATAAAGCAGGATTTGTCGCTCTCGTAGGGCGTCCCAATGCAGGAAAAAGCACTCTAATGAACTGGATTTTGGGTGAAAAAATTGCCCTCGTGAGTCAAAAAGCAAACGCTACACGCAAGCGATCCAATGCGATCGTAATGCACAATGACGATCAAATTATTTTTGTCGATACCCCCGGACTCCATCAAGCCGAAAAACTTCTCAATCAGTATATGCTTGAAGAGGCACTCAAAGCGATCGGAGATTGCGATGTTGTCGTTTATCTGGCTCC
The DNA here is from genome assembly GCA_035290165.1 of Sulfuricurvum sp. Taxonomy (GTDB): domain Bacteria; phylum Campylobacterota; class Campylobacteria; order Campylobacterales; family Sulfurimonadaceae; genus Sulfuricurvum. The sequence goes on from DATDUY010000326.1 coordinate 16,806, forward strand.
CGCATCCGATAAAACAATCCATTATGAAAAATTTTTAGAAATTAACTCTGATAAACGCAAACATATCATCGTTTTAAGTAAAATTGATCAAATTTCTCAAGCAGAACTCCTCAAAAAAATCGGTGAATACAACCGATTCAGCGACCATTTTTTAGCCCTGATTCCCATGTCAGTCACTAAAAATGTCGGGAAAAAAGATCTTCTCGATACCATTGTCAAACATCTTGACGAATCCCCTTACCTCTACGATCCGGAAAACATTACGACAGAAATGATCCGTACTATCTACAAAGAGTTTATCCGTGAAGCCATTTTCGACAATATCAGTGATGAGATTCCTTATGAATCGGATGTCATCATCGATAAAATCGATGAAGATGCTCCCGTAGAACATATCCGTGCAACCATCATCGTCGAAAAAGATTCTCAAAAAGGGATTATAATCGGCAAGGGGGGAGCTGCGATCAAGCGGATCGGTCAAAATGCCCGTGAAAAAATTGAGCGGTTAGCTTCAAAACCTGTCTACCTTGAATTGTTTGTCTCCGTCAAAAAAGGGTGGACAACCGATAAAAAATTCCTCAGTGATTTAGGATACGAATGGTAAAAGCTCTCTTTTTTTCACTGCTAACGGTGACGACCCTTTTATCATCAGACGTCCTTACATTATATAAAAGCGGCGGAAAAAAATTACTCGATACTCAGATGAATACTCCCACGTATTGGCGAGGAACCCTATCCAATAGAGATCTTCGTTTCGGTTATTTCGAACGGGCATTTTCACTTTTGACGTGCAATAAGGAAAAAGGTTCTTTAGAACTTTATACGCCGGATGCTCAAAAACGATTTTCTCTTAAAAAACGGTACAGTGCGTTTACGGGTAAAAATGCTGGGGATAAAAGAGTTGAGGGGGACCTTAAAACTCCTATCGGGATTTATACATTGACTGAAAAAAAGAGACGTGTTGACCCATTTTACGGACCAATGGCATTTGTCACCTCCTATCCCAATCTCTATGATCGTATACGAGGTAAAAACGGTGATGGCATATGGGTTCACGGTGTACCTTTAAGCGGTTCGAGAGATCCTTTTACGAAAGGGTGTATCGCTATCGATAATCATGATTTGATACAACTGGATCAATCTATCAATCCCTCAAACACCTTATTAATTATTGATTCTTCTTTGAAACAATGGGTTAATCCTGCTGCTTATTCAGCTATTCTCGCAGGTCTTTATCAATGGAAATATGCCTGGACGTATAATGATCTGGATAGCTATATTTCCGCCTATGACAATTCATTTAAACGATATGACGGGATGGGTTTTACTCAATTCAAAGCCTATAAAGAACGTATTTTCAGCAAAAATGAAACGAAAACAATAACCTTGGATCGTCTTAATATTATCCCTTATCCCGGTGAAAAACATAACCTTTTTTGGGTCACGTTTAATCAGCTTTACATTAGTGAGTCGCATCGATTTGAAGGAGAAAAGTCGCTTTTGGTACGATTGAATACTAACCAATCGATTTCGATTCTAACGGAAGAATAACCAATGTCTTTATTCCGGTTTCTCCCATTTTTTCTTATTACATCTTTGTATGCACTCCCTTTTAATATTATTAAAAAAGAGACAGATAGCCTCAATTTGCCGACATTGCTAGTTATCGGCGGGATTCACGGGAATGAGCCCGGAAGCTATTTTTCTGCAGGGCTCTTGTCTCGATATTATCATATCAAACAAGGAAATCTCTGGATTGTACCCGACTTAAATCGCCCCAGCATTCAACAAGACAGCCGTGGCGTTAATGGCGATATGAACCGAAAGTTCTCTGACATTAACCCCCAAGATGCTGATATAGAAACCGTACAAGAGATCCAAAAAATCATCACCGAAAAACAAGTCTCTCTTATATTAAATCTGCATGATGGCCATGGTTTTTATCGAAAAGAGCATCTAAATACTATTTTCAATCCTAACGCATGGGGACAAACATGTGTTATTGATCAAGGAATGCTTGATGCCGAGCACCCTTTCGGCAATTTAAATGATATCGCGTCAAAAGTGAGCGGTGAGCTGAATAACGATTTGATAGAGGGACATCATTTGTTTGATGTACGTAATACAAATACCCGTTTTGATGATGAAGCTATGAAACACTCTTTAACCTATTTTGCGGTTTCTCACAACAAACCGGCATTTGCCATCGAAACCAGCAAAAACTTACCGACACTTCACCATAAAGTTTTTTATCATCTCCATGCTATCGAATGTTATATGAAACTCATGGGGATAAAATATGAACGTTCTTTTGAGCTAACCCCTGATGCTATAGGGCAATTACTTAAGAATTACGATCACTTAACTATTAACAACAATATTTATTTGAATCTACAGAATTTAAAAAACAGTTTAAGTTTCATTCCGCTACAATCAGAAAGTAACGAGTTTAAATTTGCTCATCCGTTGGGTAGTGTACGCAAAAACAACAAGCAATATGATCTCTTTATCGGTAACCAAAAAATAAGCTCACTTATTCCTAGTTATCATCAAAACGAGTTTTGTTCATCGCCAATCACTGTTTTAGCGGACGGGAAAATACAAAATATTTCATTTGCTACAGATTTTTATGTAACTGCCGATTTTAGGGTTATTAACCATGATCTTAATACAAGGGTTAACATCATCGGATTTACCAAAAAAGGGGTAAAGGATGAGGCTAACGTGAGGGTGGGATTGAACGATTTAGATTCAAAATACTCTATTGATACCGCCCATAAGAGCTATCGTGTAGAGTTTTACCAGAAAAACCGCTTTTGCGGTATGGTTCTTGTACATTTTAAATAGGATATAGGATGAGTAAAAGTAAACAACAAACCTATTCAACCATCGTATCGGCGAACCCTTATAGAGGTGATTACTATGGTAGTACGTTTAATACTATTTCAAAAATATCTTCTCCTTCTTTTTCAAAAGAACAATACGCTGTATCTTTTTTAAATACCAAAGGTTTTATCTCGACACTGATTGGAATAAGTAAAAATATTCCTGACGATGATATATATGATGCATTGGAAAATAAAGTTTATGAAGAGCTTGCATTGGATATGGCCATTGAGTACCATATCAAATATATTGAAGCGATTCATAGAAGCACAGAGGGAGAGCGTTTTTTTCATATCTTTGTTGTTGACCCGCTGACTCTTGAACAAGAATATTCACAAGTCGTCGATACCCTAAAATACATTGATCAGATTGTCCCCGTACCATTATTACTCAAATCACTTTACGTAAAAGAGCTCATTGATTCTACCGATGTACATTGTTTTATCTATTTTCAAGAAAATGATGCATTTTTCTGTATTTACAGTGAACAGGAATTTATTTATACAAAATCGCTGAAGTTTTCGCTCAAACAAATGCATGAACGTTTTTGTGAACTTTTAGGTGAACAAATTGATCTTCTTGCATTTGAGACGATGTTGGCTGAAGAGGGGCTTAATACCTCATATCCCGACTACCAAAAAAATCTTATTAAACTTTTCGGTGAAATTTTTCTCCATATCAATGATGTCATAACCTACGCGAAAAGAGCCTATGACATCAAAAAGTTTGATGAGATTTATATCGGTACAGGGGCAGGGAAAGTTCTTGGACTGGATGAATACGCACAAACCTATTTAGGAATCAAAACAACTCCTTTTGACTTTAATTACGGATTTAATACCAATGGGGAGCGAGTTGATCAAATCCATCAATTGATGCACCTATATGGGCGCCTCGAAGCGTTTGAACGATATGAATGTAACTTCACTAT
>DATDUY010000327.1:0-5312 GCA_035290165.1 Sulfuricurvum sp.
CAATATCGGTAAAAATAGCCCTCTCAATTTTGATGAGATTGTTCGGATGCTAACCATCGTCGGATCACTCTTCGTCGGCGCGCTGAAAGCACAGCAAACCATTACCAAAGAGAAAGAATCGCTAAGTGAGCTCAAGACGTATTACAAAGAAGAGCTCCAAAAAGATTACAAATTTGAAAACATTGTCGGACGTTCTACACGTATGCAGCAAGTGTTCGGGATGATTAATACCGTTGCTCCGACCGATGCGACGATTTTGATTCGAGGAGAGACAGGAACGGGCAAAGAGCTGATCGCCACCGCCGTCCACAACCTCAGTCGTCGCCAAAACGGCCCGTTTATCAAACTCAACTGTGCCGCTATCAGTGAAACGTTGCTGGAGAGTGAGCTCTTCGGTCACGAGAAAGGAGCCTTTACCGATGCGCGCGAAATGCGTAAAGGTCGATTTGAACTCGCCGACGGAGGTACCCTCTTCCTCGATGAGATCGGCGACATTACTCCATCCCTCCAAGTCAAACTCCTCCGAATTTTGCAAGAGCAGGAGTTTGAGCGTGTCGGGGGAAACAAAACGATTAAAACCAATGTTCGTCTTGTCGCCGCAACGAACCGTAATTTGGAGGAGATGGTACGCAAGGGAGAGTTTCGAGAAGACCTTTTCTACCGTCTTAATGTTATTCCGATTAATCTTCCGCCGTTGCGTGAACGGTATGAAGATGTAAAACTCCTTATCGAGCACTATCTCCACCGATTTATGAAAGAGCATCGTAAAAATATGCATTTCACCAAAGGTGCAATGGAATTGCTACTCGATTACCCGTGGCCGGGGAATATTCGTGAGCTTCAAAATACAATGGAACGGATCGTCCTCATCTGTCCGGATGGGGAAATCCAACCGGAAATGCTGAGTCACGTTTTGCCGTTTAATTACCAAAAACTCTATATGCAAACCGAACCCGCTCCTGCGGCTGTGAGTACAGTACAACCGACAGCGTATCCGGTCCCTCAGCAAGATGGATATCCGTCCGGACCGATGACGAAAAAAACACTCCAAGAGTTAGAGCGTGAATCGATCATTCAAGCATTAATCGACTCCCACGGTATTCAAACTAAAGCAGCACGTGCTTTGGGAATGAGTGCACGCCAAATCGGATATAAAATAAAACAGTACGGAATAGAGGTTTAAGGGATCTCCATCCGTACACTGTTTTTTCCATCTGATTTAGCTCGGTACAGGGCTCTATCAGCTCGCTCGAATACCTCATCAAGCGTCTCATTAGGCAAAATAGATGTCAAACCAAAACTGCACGTGACATGCACAATGGTTTCAAAGCTGTTTTTGTCGATACGCTGACGAATTTGTTCCGCAATTTTCATCACCGTTATCGGGTCGGAATAACGGAGCAATATAGCAAATTCTTCCCCTCCCCACCGGATAAAAATATCTGATTTTCGAATCGATCGGCCTACAAGTGTTGTTAACTCTTTAAGTACTGAATCGCCAACGTTATGACCAAAGGTATCGTTGATACTTTTAAAATTATCAATATCAAAAAGAAGTAAAAACAGTGTAACGTCATACCGTTTTCCCAGTGTTTGATGTGCTTGAAAGATCTCTTCGAACAATCGTCTGTTTCCGATTCCCGTCAAAACATCGGTTGTTGCCATTTTCAACAATCCTCGCTCACCCTCACCGACCATCTCCATCAAGGAGTGAACCATGTTGTATTCGTGTTTGATAATAGGGGTTAATTGCGTATAGCATAAGGAGAGAAGATGATGTTTATCGATAATACCAACAACACTATTTTCTTTTACGGCAACAATCTTATCGTAAGGTAGATCTTGCATTTGATCGAGTACATCTGATATATTCATTGATGCATCGAACGTTTTTACCGGAGATGTCATAAACCCTTTGATCGGAAGTCCTGAATTATCACAATTATAAAGTGCTCGAACAAGATCTTTTAATGTCAGTATTCCTATCGGTAATGCGTTATAAGTAATAATAACCGCATCAGAGCTGTTAGAGGCAAAAAATTCAAGCACTTTATGCACTATTACATCGCCATCAAAGACTCCGCAACAATGCTTATCAGGGAAGAGGCTACCGATTGCTGTTGTATGGGTTACTGGTGATATTTCTGAAATCATTTTACCTCGTAAGCTTTTGTTCAATGAAATGAAAATATCAATGCAATTGAGCTAATGCAAGATTTAAAATAATATTATAGCACATAATAATACAGGATATATTACAGAAGCGTATATTCATCAGAGAATTCTCTAATTATTTTCCATTTGAATCAAATTTTTCCCTTCAGCTTTTGCACGATACAGTGCATTATCGGCACGTCCGATTACCGTTGCTAGAGTTTCTTCAGGATTGACGGCAGTAAGACCGAAACTGCATGTAATGTGAACAATTGAATCAAAGCAAAATTGCTCAATTAGCTGACGAATATGTTCGGCAATATTCAAAACAGTTTTTTCATCAGAATAACGGAATAATATGGCAAATTCTTCTCCTCCCCAGCGGACAAAAACATCTGATTTTCGTATCGAATTGCTCACTAAAGTTGTTAACTCTTTTAAAACAATATCACCGATATTGTGCCCATATGTATCATTTATAGGCTTAAAATCATCAACATCAAAAAGAAGTAAAAATGGGGCAGAATGATCTTTCGAGGCCAATAATTGGTGTGCTTGAAATACATCTTCCAAAAGTCGTCGATTTCCGATTCCGGTAAGCGGATCGGTTGTTGCAAGCCTCATTAGCTCTTCACCACCCTCTTCCGCCAAGCCTAAGACTGAATGGAGCAAATTATATTCGTGTTTTATCAATGGAGTAATCTTTGAATAACACAAGGATATAAGTTCGTTAATATCCATGACACCGATCACATGATTATTATTTTTAACAACAATTTTTCCACGGGAATTATCCGTAATCGAATCCAAAACATCAGCAATACTTTGTGTCGATTCAAACATTAACAACGGAGATATCATAAACTCTCGAACAGGGCACAGTAAATTCTCAAAATTTTGTAATATCCGCATCATATCTTTCATAGTCAATATTCCGATATGCACCGTATTTTCGGTTATAAGGACAACATCATGGCAATATTGCGTAAAAGAGTCAAACACTTCACATAGCGTCACATCACTCTCAAATGATATAACATCTTGATCCTCACTAAAAAGATATCCTAACTGAATCGACTGTGTCAATGCATGCATCTGAACAATCATTTCATTGCCCTAAATAGCCTGTTCTAAGTCACAGTGATACATAAACTTCATAAAATCAGGTGCCTTGTTTTTCATCGCTTGCATCTCGTTAAAATATTGTTTTAAGGGCACTCCATAGAGACGTTTAAAATCATTCAAAAAATGGGATTGATCGTAATAGCCGTTTTCGCGCACACTCAGCGAATCATATTTTTCACTGCACATCGACTGAATCATCTTTTTTCGTCGCAATGTGACAAAATAGGTCGAAAGATTAACACCGATATATTTTTTAAAATAGCGGCGAAGGGTACTCTCCGAAAGAGCAAATTTTTTAGCCACTACTTTCGTGATATTGGAGGGGAGGTTTGCGAAATTTGCATCTACATAGTGGACGATTTCACGGGTAATATGATATGAATCGTGATCAATATCCCTGTGCATCATAGATTCGATCCAGCGTATCGAATGGTCGATTTCAACATCTTCGGAGAGATCAATACTAATCTTAGAACCGGAAGTAATATTATTCACCATTAATGATATCGGCATATCTGTCAACTTAAACATGCCGTACGAATTTAAACGAATTACCGTCAATTTTCGTTTGGTGTCTTTAAAAATGATTTTTATTTTAGGAGGTTGGGTGAATTTTCCGCACACCACATTACTGTCAAATTCGAAAACTTTGTTATTTACATGAAAAGTGATGACAGCACAATTTTGATTCAAAATTATGTGTTCGTGGACAGACGGAGAGCTTCTGAAAGAAAAATTATTTTCTATTTCATACATTTCAACCGGAACATGGAAAATCGAGTCGATAAAAGGGCTTTCATGCCATATAATATTCATCCATAAAATCCTTGATTTTGTGGAGACATCATAAAACAGTTAAATTAAAATGTATTGTAAAATTCCGCCAAAAAGGGAAAAATTAGTCAAAGAAAAATTTTATTGAAGAATAGCCTATTCAGACTTGAATAGGCATAACATAGATTATTCCCCCCGTCGAATCGCTACCACTTCTGAAGGGAATTTTTTGGCACCCGGTTCAATAAACCACGTTTCCCCGTTAGAAAGCTTTACTTCACCGCCCCATTTTTCATCGGTATCAAATTCTGATGTGACAATAGTCTCTTCCATATCTTTTTTGGCGACATAAAATGAGATTGACCCCTTAGAATCGTAACGTAACATAACTTTTGCCATGACTTTATCCTTTATATTTAATAATATTACAAATTCACTGCACTATTGCGCATGAAAAAACTGCCGTATCCGATACCACCAATCCGAAGAGAGATGACCTTCGAAACTGATCCGTAAAAATGTCCCTGCAAGACGGCGAATAATGGTATTGACTTCATAATGTTTATCATCACTCTTTGGAAAATCATCGCGATAATGGACTCCGCGACTCTCTTCGCGACCCAAAGCAGACATCACCATCGCTTCGGCAACGGTGAGAGCATTGCGAAATTCGATAATCGACATCAACTCAACATTGTCACTGCGTTCTTTGTTAACACAGCACAGTCCTGATGACATTTTCATTAGATAGTGAACATATTCCAAAGCATTGGCAAGTGAGTCATGGGTTCGAAATACCCCTGCGTTTTTATAGAGGTTATTTCCGAGATTACGACGCATTGTATTAATATTAAAACGGTTTTCACCCTCTAAAATTGTTTCAATGTAACGAGACTCTTTATCGACCAATGCATAATCAATCGGATGGAATTCACCTTTTTTAGCTGCTCTCGCTGCTTCGATTCCGGCAAGTCTACCAAAGTAAGCTGCTTCGAGCAGACTGTTTCCCCCTAACCGATTGGCTCCGTGTACACCGCTGTAAGCACATTCACCGCATGCATATAGATTAGGAATATCGGTTGAAGTGTTATCTCTTACCCATATTCCCCCCATGGTATAGTGAGCTGAGGGTGTAATGGGAAGAAGTTCGCTAAGAATATCGATTCCGGCTCCGTTTAGGGCATGCTTACGTGCTGAAGGGAGCTTTTTATCGATCAACGCCTCTCCCAAATGTCGAAAATCGAGATAGACACTATGAC
>DATDUY010000328.1:0-11570 GCA_035290165.1 Sulfuricurvum sp.
ATATCGATAGGATTGTTGCGTGACCAGTTGGAGGGTAAAATGGTGTCAAGGGCTTTAAGATCGTCTTCACTCAGGGTATAGAGTTTTGATCCTCTTTCGATAATAACATCGGTGATAATCGTCCCCGGCCCTCCGGCATTGGTGATAACGGCGATATTCTCAAAGTTTTGGGCATAAAGAAGCGCTTCGATGGAATCGACCATTTTTACCCCCACACTCTCTAATAAACCCCGAAACATCGGATAGTCTCCACTGAGATTTCCCGTATGGGAAAATGCCGCTTTTCGTGCTTGAGGCGATTTTCCCGCTTTGTAGACACGGATCGGTTTAGGGCAGGCTCGGAGAGATTCTAAAAATGCTTTCCCCTCTTGTATCCCCTCGGCATACAGAGAGATTGCTTCACACTGCGGATCGGCGGAGAGCATCGTAATGATATCGGCGAAACCCATGTCGGCCATATTTCCCGCTGAGAGGATATGGGAGAAGCCTATCCCCTCTTGGGTCGCTTTGTCCATCAAAGAGGAGAGGACGGCACCCGATTGGGCGATGAGGGCAAGGGAACCTTTATTAATGTTAGATGAACCGAAGGTGAGATTAAGAGTTTGGGTTGATTCGTAGTATCCCAGACAATTGGGGCCGATGATATTGAGGTTGTATCGTTCTGCTAACTCGCTTAAGCGCTCTTCGCTTCGAGTGTCTCCCACCTCTTTAAACCCTGCCGAGACGATAATGATATTCTTGGCACCTTTGGGGATGAGAGCTTCGATTGTCTCGATGACATGAGAAGAGGGGATAGTAATAACGGCGGTATCAATAGTGTCGTTAATATCGTTGATCGAAGTATAGAGTTGATGAGTCTCAAACGTTCCCCCTCTGGCATTGACCAAATAAAGTTTCCCTTTAAAAGAGAGGGCATTGTGGGCGATAGCGTAGCCTACTTTATTAGGATCGTTGGATGCTCCGATGACAGCAACGCAGCGGTTATCGAAAAAGTTGTTTCGAATACGTTTGTCGGGGAGGGGATCGGCGAGGGCAGTGTGGTAATCGATCCGTGCATCAACGACGTGCAACCCATTCGCGTTAAAAATGACCGGATTGAGATCACATTCCCGAATTTTCGGATTGCTTTTGATAAAGCGTTGGAGGTTCTGAATAAAGGTGACGATTTCCCCCATCATCGGTTTGGAACCCCGAAATCCTTCAAAAAGTTTGCTAATTTTAGTGGTGCGGATCGCACGGAGAATTTCAGTTTCACCTGCGTGGATATCGATATAGCAGACGTCGCGGTAGAGCTCCAACAAAATACCCCCTTTTCCGAAAAGGATGATTTGCCCGAAAATCGGATCATCGACGACTCCGGCAAAGAGCTCTTCCCCTTGAATCATAGCGGTAGCGATAAAGCCGTCATTAGAATCCAATACGATATTGTGTTCACCGATTCGACGTATCATCAGATTTCGTGCCGTTTCAACAGCATCGGCATTACCAAGAGAAATACTGACCCCTCCGACATCGCTTTTATGGATAATTTTAGGGGATTCGACTTTGAGTGCAACAGGGTAAAAATCGAGGGAAATAGGCTCATCCAGAGCGAAGCGGCGGAATGGGGGGACATCAAATCCCGATTGTGACAGTAGCGGGTAAAGTTCAGATTCAACCATAAAATATCTCCTCAAAAAGGGCATGGCTGGTACGATATACTTTTTATCCTTTGTCTGTACTTAGGAAGGGATAATTTGAATTTAGCTATAATCGCGTAATTTTTATGTAAAGAGTTTTAAGTATGGTACAAGTCACAAAATTAACAATGCGCTTCGGCAGCCGAATTTTATTTGAGGGGATTAACCTCAAGCTCGACCGTAACAAACGTTACGGTCTCATCGGTGCGAACGGTGCGGGGAAAACAACATTCCTCAAAATTCTCAGCGGTGAGATCAAAGAGTACGAAGGAGATATCTCCATCGAACCGGGTCTCAAAGTAGGGATTTTGGGTCAAAATCAGTTTGCATTTGAGGACTTCACGATTGCCGATGCGGTATTGTGGGGGAATAAACGTCTATATGACGCCATCAAAGAGAAAGAAGATTTGTACGCCAACGGCGATTTCGAAGATGAAAAAACCAATGATCGTCTCGCAGAGTTGGAGATGATTTCGGTCGAAGAAGATCCGACCTATGAGTACGACGTTCAAATCGCAAAGATTTTGGAAAACGTCGGGATTTCGGCGGAACATCATCAAGATTTGATGTCAAGTCTTCCCTCATCGGAGAAATTTAAAGTTCTCCTTGCACAGGTTCTGTATCCGAAACCGGATGTTTTGTTCCTCGATGAGCCGACGAATAACCTCGATATCGATACGATTGGATGGTTGGAGCGTGAGCTTCAACGCCATGAGGGGACCTTGGTCATCATCTCGCATGACCGTCACTTCATCAATGCCGTTGTTACGAACATTCTCGACGTCGATTTCCAAAAGATCCGTGAGTTTACGGGAACGTATGATGACTGGTATATGGCCTCTACTATCATGGCAAACCAGATGCAACTTGACCGCGATAAAAAAGTTAAAGAGAAAGAGCAGCTCGAAGCGTTTGTACGTCGATTCTCCGCGAATGCGTCAAAAGCAAAACAAGCAACCTCTCGCCAAAAACAACTCGATAAACTCACCATCGAAGATATTAAGCCATCATCCCGCCGTGACCCGAGTATCGTCTTTAAGCCTAAGCGTCCTATGGGGGATGAAGCGTTGCGCGTGGCGAATGTTTCTCACAGCTATGGCGATTTGAATGTCTTGCATAATTTTGATATTTTGGTTGCTCCGGGTGAAAAAATCGCCGTTATCGGTGCCAACGGTGCCGGTAAATCAACCTTGTGTAAAATTCTTATGGAAGAGATGAAGCCGACAAGCGGAACCGTGACATGGGGAGCGACGATTGAATACAGTTATTTCCCTCAAGACACGACCGATAAAATCAAAGGGGACGGAACGCTGTATGACTGGCTTCGCGGGTTTGATCCGAAACGTGAAATTTCGGAAATCCGTAACTGTTTGGGACGGATGCTTTTCAACGGCGAACAGCAGGAGAAAAGTGTTGAAAAAATCAGCGGGGGTGAAAAACACCGCATGATGATCTCCAAGATGATGCTGGAGGGGGGGAATTTCCTCGTACTCGATGAGCCTACCAACCACCTTGACCTCGAAGCGATTATTGCACTCGGTGAAGCGTTGCTTGATTTTGAAGGGAACGTTATTTGTGTGAGCCATGACCGTGAGCTTCTTGATGCGTTCGCCGATCGTATTATTGAGTTGCACCTTGATGGAACCTACATTGATTTCAAAGGTTCGTACGAAGAGTTTGCTGAGGCAAAAGCAAGTGGCACATTATAAAGAGTATGTCGGTTTCGGCGTAGCGGGCAACTTCGCACTCCACCTCGAACAAGCGGGTGAAAGTGCCGATTTCAAAGATATTCTCACGGAAGATCCGAACGGCCCGAAAGGGATGTTCCCTTTTTATGTTCCTAATCGTGAGGGGCAGCTCGGTATCTATCCGATCAGTTCCGAGTCGATTATCCTCCCTAACGAAGTGTGCAACGTCCAGCCTGAGCCCGAAGTGGCACTCATCTGTGATCTTGATTATGATACGGATGGGAACGTGACCAACATCACCCCAAAATTTTTCGGTGCCTATAACGACTGTTCACTCCGTCGTGAGGGAGCTGCCAAAATCAGCCATAAGAAAAACTGGGGTGAAGCCTCCAAAGGGCTCGCATCGACACTCATCCCTATCGATAGGTTTGAAACGGGGGGAGTGATGGACAGTTACCGTATCGCCTCTTTTTTACGACGTGATGGGATGTTGATGCGTTACGGCGAGGATGTGGAACTTCTCGGGTACAGCTTCTTTTACGGTAAACTCATTGAGTGGATGAAAAACCAAATCAACACCCAAGTTGATTTTGGTCCACTGGAGGCGATCGGAAGCTATCTCAAAGAAGCCGGAACTCCTGCGCAGGCGATTATCAGTATCGGAGCTACCCGTTATACCCATTTCGGTGAGACAAACTTTTTACAGGAGGGAGATGAGGTGATCGTCGTTGTTTATGACAATAATAAATACTGTATGAATCCGATCCTCTCAATGGCCAATCGTAATGCTTTTGAAGCTGAGGAGGGGATAAGCGCTCTCATTCAGAAGGTTGTACGTGGTTAAAAGTGGCCTCTATCGCCATTACAAAGGGAAGCATTATGAGGTGATCGGGGTGGCGAAACACTCTGAAACTTCTGAGAGCCTCGTCGTGTATCGTCCCCTTTACGGTGAGCGGGGATTATGGGTTCGACCTTTGAAAATGTTTGTTGAGATTCTTCCCAACGGGGTCAAACGGTTTGAATACTGCGGAGAGGTACAATGAGTCGGGGAACAAAGCTCTCTCTCGATCTGGGTGAGTCTTGGGGTGAGGGATGGAGTATGGAAGAGGAGAAAACAACGCAAACGTTGACGCTCCTTGAACCTTCTGCTCACCGCCTTGTTTTTCAGAAAGAGAAACGCAAAGGGAAAGTGGTCACCCTCGTCGGACCTTTCAGCCTTAGCGAAGATGATGTCCAAAAAACGCTCTCCTCTCTCAAAAAATCATTGGCTTGCGGCGGTGCGTATAAAGAGGGATGGATGGAGTTTCAAGGCGATATTGCCCCGAAAGTACGTGAACAGCTCGAAAAACTCTCCTTTAAATTCAAAAATCCGAAATAATTTAGAGGTTATTGCTGAACATCACTTGATTGCGTCCCCGCTCTTTTGCAGCATAGAGGTTTGTATCTGCCGCATGGATGAGGGCATCTTCGCTCATATCAGCGGTAGGGGTGATACATATTCCGCCGATTGAGATGCTGAGGGTAGGCAAAATTTTAGACCCTTTGTGCTCTATTTGCAGCCTCTCAATCCCTTCACGTACTTTTTCCCCCATACTGTAAGCATTTTTGCAATCGATATCGGTAAGGATAATTCCGAACTCTTCTCCTCCTAAACGAAACGGATAATCACCCGGACGCTGCAGGGTAGTTTTGAGCACTTTGGCGACGGCTTGGAGCGCGACATCTCCTTGCAAGTGACCGTAGGTGTCATTGTATTGCTTAAAAAAATCGATATCGAGCATCATAAAAACGAAAGGCTTATTGGAACGGAGGGCGCGTTTAAACTCCCGATTATATACAATATTAAAATAGCGCCGATTGAACATTCCTGTCAGCGAATCGGTATACGAGGCATGTTCGAGTTTGAGGTTAAGATGCTTCAAGGTCTCACTCGAAGCAATAAGCTGCTGCTGCTGAACCTCAATACGGGCAAAAATCATCCATGCCAGTCCCATAACCAGCGCTAAAATAACCCCCAAAAAGAAAACCAACTGTATAAGAGCATTCTCATATTGTGCTAGAAGCATTGAATGTTCATATTTTGCTACGGCATTTTCATAAGCAATGAGTTGCTGAAGGGTAGTGTGGATGGATTGGATATTATCATCCATACTCATTAGAGAGAGAGGATGCGAACGGTCAGGATCGTTGATTAAAGAGCGCACCTGAATAAAATAATTGCCGATATTTTGTATCTGTCCTTCGGTATATTTGACATACGCCATCTCTTCGGGGCGTTTGTGATGGGAAAGATACGATCCCCATAAGGTATTGATTCGATCTAGCCCCTGCACGATATTCTGGGATGCCTGCTCATCGCTGAGGAGCTGGTTACTCCATTGATAGACGGATGAGGCGAGATCATTATGATAGGTAGAGGAGATGGAATTTAGCTCGCTCAGGGGGAGAAGTGAGCCGAAATAGAGGGTGTCCATATTCCGTTTGATATTTTGAATATTGATATAACCGATCAATCCCACTACAACGAGGCCAAATCCTACAAGCAACAACAAGTAAAGAAGTTTCGTTTTGAGTTTAAGTGATTTCACGATTTTAATTAATCTTTATGGATTGGATACTTTTATCTAAGCAACTCCTATACCAAAAGCTATTACAATAGGGGACTTTAAACGGGAGGTAAACAATGGCAAAACGGCTCATAAAAGAGGAGCGGATCAAAACGATTGTTCATAATATTGCCGAAGATTTCCGTTTTTCTCATGAAACGGGTGACTACGCATTATTGTTTTATAAAGTAGATACGGAAGGGGTGGTTCGCGGAGCCGATATCGACTCGATGATCGAATACCTCTCTACCGGACTCACGGAGCTGCAAGATAATATTCAATGGCGTCGAGAATTTTTGAGTGAAAATCCCGGCGTTGATGAGATGCGTATGCTCGAAAATCTCGGTGTCATCGAAAAAGAGTATATCGATTTACTCGAATTCTTACGTTAAGGTTTCGGTTTATACGGTTCAAGAGGGATTTTCTTGCCAATGGCATACTGAATCCCCCCCTGTAAATCGATAACGTTATACCCTTGCTGTTTCCCTAAAAAGTTACCGACGATTTGGGTACGGTTTCCGCTGTTGCAGATCAAGGCGAATTTTTCCCCTTTTTTGACCACTTTATTCAGTTTCCCCAAAAAAGTTTCGACATTGTAATTTCCCTGTTCATCAAAAAACATGATGGGATGTGAGCCTTTGATGAGCCCCGTTGTTTTCCACTCATTTGGGGTGCGGATGTCGATAATCTTGATTTTGGAATCGATGAGTTTTTGATCAATCGGCTGAGCGATATAATCGGCCATCAAGGTTGTGGCAAACATTAAAAAAGCTGCTAGTGCGATACGCATTCTAAATCCTCTAAAGGGTATAATAGCGGTATTGTATCGATGAATGATTAATATGAGGTTGTATGGGCGAATCTAAAACAGAAAATGCAAAACGGCTTCGGTATATTCGGCTGTTGGGTCGTTTTATCAACGGAATACTCTCGTACCTCGCAAAAAGCGAAAACCCGACCAAAGAGCAGTATGATCAGAAAGTGGATATGAACTTTCGCTTTTTGGAAAAAAATGAAGCGGTAAAACTTTATAAAGATGAATACATGGTGCTCGAAGCATTAGGGCAGAAGATTCTCGATTTTAGAGCGAGTGATGAGACGATTGAGACGATCAAAGAGGAACTCTTTTACGCTCAAAATCAGCTGGAGAAGCGGGTCAATGCCAGCCGCTACAAAAAATCAAAACATGATAATCACGCAACAGACGGCTGGTAATTATTAAATCAATCCGGTATGTTCTAAAAGAATTTTAAATCCTAATCCGATAAGGATAACCCCTCCGAGCATCTCTGCCTTGCTCTCCAAGAGAGACCCCAGCTTTTTCCCGACATACACCGCTACGACACAGAGTACAAAGGTGACCAGCGCTATGACGCTTGCAGCAGTATAGATATCGGTTTGTAAAAAGGCAAAGGTCACCCCGATCGCCATCGCATCGATACTGGTCGCAATCGCTAGCGTTATAAGGGTTTTAGTGGAGAGGTCGGACACTTCCTCATCAAACTCGTTTTGGTACGCTTCATAGAGCATTTTCCCCCCAAGCCCTACGAGAAGAACGAATGCGATCCAGTGATCGAATGATTGGACGTATTCGGCGAAGCTGATTCCGATGAAATATCCCGCTATCGGCATAGCACCTTGGAAAAAGCCGAATACGCTCGCGGCAAAGAGGGCTTTAGAGAGGAAAAGATCTTTGTATTTAGAACCGATCGCGATGGAAACGGCGACGGAATCCATCGCCAATGCGACCGCGAGGATAAGAAGGGTTTCGTTCATGATACGTCCTGAAAAATAAGTGCGCAATTATAGCGGACAAAGTTTTAGAGGCTATTTATGAGCAGCACGATCCTCCATTGCAACCGCTCTGTTTTTTTTGAAACCATCCACGGATGAGGTGCCATCCGATAAGTCCCAGCAGAAGAGACGCTGCTGCTTCTTCGAACACACCGTGCTGTTCAGATAAATCGACATTTAGTGTGATGGAGAGGGTATCAAATCCCAGATCGACGAGTGCGCCAAATAGTATGCTTCCGATGACAATCACCGAGAGGTAAATCACTAAAGCGCGCATGCCCAACATCGATTTAACGACTCCCATCGTCACCGTATTGGTTGCAGGCCCCGCACTTAAAAAGATAAATGCCGCACCCGGAGAGACTCCGGCGATAATGAGAGATGCCGCAATCGGAAGCGAAGCGGTAGCGCATACATACATCGGTGCGGCAATCGCGACGGCTATGATGTAGCCTAATAAGCGATTATCGTTAAAAAGCTCATGGAGGTTTGAAGGGATAGCGGCTGTGATAAAGGCACCGAGCAAGAGCCCCCAAAAGAGCGGTTTGCTGAAACTTCCCAGCAAGGTAATGAATCCGTATCGAAAAACGTCTACTATGGAAAACGGTTTGCGGAGTTCCGGAGGGGTGATTGGGGCGATTGTAGAGGAAGAGTTTGGAGCGGTTGTTGAAAAACTAAACCCCTTTTTGACTATCTCTTTGGGTTCAAACAGATTCATCAACATTCCTGCGGTAATGGCAATAATGACCGAAGAGATGACGCGATAGAGGGTAAATGCCCATCCAAACATTCCGAACGTTGCCAGAATCGAATCGACTCCGGTGATCGGAGTGGAGATTAAAAAGGAGAGGGTAGCTCCTTTGGAAGCGCCGTTGCGCCGAAGCGACGCGGCAAAAGGGATAACACTGCAAGAACATAGCGGCAGCGGTGTTCCATATAGAGCCGCTTTATAGACTGACCCGTGTGTTGTAGACCCCAAATGTTTTTGAATCCACTCCTCACGGATGAGTTGATGCAATACCCCTGCAGCTAAAAGACCGAAGAGAATATAAACTCCCATATCGATACTCAACTCCCAAAATGATTCCCAGATAAGATACATAGGTTTTTCCATATATTAAAAATAATAACTATTATCGAATTATCGCTTTCTTTGCTTAATGTATACTATTCACATAATCGAATAACGTACACTAAGGAAAATTTAAAGTCTCTCTATCGCTCCGCGCTCAAGATGGACTTTTCCTTTGTGCTCTAAATCTTTGAGCAGTCGGCTGATAACGACGCGTGATGTCCCCAGCTGCGTTGCAATCTGCTCGTGGGTCATTTCGATGCGGCTGTTTTCCTGATGTGCGAGCCATTCGAGTAAACGTACATCGAGACGTTTAAATTTGATATCCTCCACGAGAGTAGCCAGCGATGCGAGACGGACGGTAAAGAGAGAAAATATGAAACTGAGGTATTCCGGGCTTTGAGCCATGAGAGAGCGGATCGATTCATAATCGAGGAGATAGCCGCTGATATCATTCTCCGTGATGGCGGTTCCGATGGCGACGTTTTGGGAGACAAGACTAGCGGTGTTGACGACGCATTGTTCGAGCGGTTTGAGGGTATAGAGGGTGATCTCTTCGATCCCTTCGCTTTGGATATAGAGACGAACATTTCCCTCGGTTAAAAAGAGAATATCTTTGCACACATCACCTTGATAAAATAAAATAGTGTTTTTAGTGACGGTGATCGGACGGGCATGAGTATGGACGAAGTGTTGAAGTTCTGAGGATAGATGAGAAAAAAAAGTAAATTGTGAAAGTTCCATACAAATGCCTCAAGGAGTTTGAGGCATTATAACACAACATTATGATTCGTGTTTGGGTTTACAGCCTGTATTGATACCCAGCAATGCATAAAGAGGACAGAGGCTCATGGCTCCTGTCAAGAGTAAAACAATCCCGACATAGCCAAGTACATTACCGCTTATCATCGCCCAAATAACAAGAGCAAGCCCGACACTGATACGTAGAATACGATCGACTTTTCCTAGGTTGCACATCATTATAAACTCCTTGGTTGAGAATGTGATTCTCTAAATTTGTAGGAGTATTGTAACGCTTTGAGAGTAGAGGTGTCTGTAACCTGAGTTACACAGAAAAATCAATTATTTTTTCGGTGTATTGCAATCGGTATCTTTACCAAAAATACATCGTCCGTTAAAGATCAGTTTTCGTATAAAGAAGAAAAGGGAAACGGAAGCGAGACTGCCGCTGATAATCGCATGAGGGATAAGTCCCTGAGAGAAAAAAGAGAGGGTGGCTACTATAAAGGCAAAGGTTAAAATAAGACACATAGATAAACTCCTTTAAAATACATATGGATCAGTTGACGATATGGGGAAGAATTTTGATGAACTCAATCAGCAAAACAGCTACCCATGTAAAAATAGTTATCCCTGCCGCCGCTGCGGCTATATCTTTGATGATTCGGATCTTTTCATTGCAGCGGGTCTCCATAAAATCGCATACCGCTTCTATCGCCGTATTGAACACTTCTCCTGCGATCATAACCCCGGTTGCCAGAATGATCAAAGAGGCATCAAGCCACTCTTTATAGAGTATAACGGGGATGAGGAGTAAGACGGAGATAACTATTTTGTACAAAACACTAAAATCGTAGATAACGGCAAAACGGAGACCCGAGAGGATAATTTTAAATTTTCGCAGCGGATGATAGCCGTGTTCCCCCGTCTCTAAAAATTTGTTTTTCATCCCAACACCCCCGTTTTAACAATCCAACCAGTAATAATGGCCCACATAAAGGCGATGAGCATTCCTGCCAAAACATCGGTTGGAAAATGGACTTGAAGGTACATTCGTGAGGCAGAAACCACTATAACAAGGAGTAAAAGAAGTGAGGATATTACCCCTTGATAGAGTGTTTGAGTACCGGCAAGTGCCAGAGAAAGTCCAAGGGCAAATGCAGTGATCTGCGCGGTATGTGCACTCGGAAACGAAGGATCGAGCGGAAGTTCGTTGATGGCTCCGAAAAAGAGCGGACGTTTGCGTTCAAATTCGAATTTGAGAGCATAGACAGTGATAAGTGTTCCCCAAAAGGTGATTCCCAAGATTTTTTCAAAATGGTCAATATGGGGAGTCATCGTGAAGGTCAGTAAAAGATAGAGCGGTAAAAGAATCCATAATGACCCCATCCATGTGATAGCAGAGAAAAAATGGTCAAGATAGGGGTGCCGTATCGTATGAAACCACGTCAGAACGCTCTGATCAAAATAGACGACGTGATCGTTTCGTAAATAGTGTGCGAGAAGGATAAACATAAGGAGAGCTGCACCCAGCAAGAAGAGTGAGAATTGCCATGATTCGCCGGAGAGAAATTTTAGATTTAAAGACATAAGCCACCTCTCTTTCTAAAAAGATTGTAGCACATTTAGCACTAAGGGAGACGATTGAGGCGATCTTTTACCTCACTGAGACGGACGAAATTGAAACCATCGCTTTTGAGTTTGGTTACCCCCTCGATGATCCCCTCTCGGGTACCCGCTTCAGGGTGGTTCATATGTAAAAGGATAATATCGCCGCTATGGGCACTTAGGAGCTGTTGTGCGACTTTGGATGCGCTAAATGTTGCTCCTGCATCTCCCAAAACACTGAATCCCGCGATTTCGACTCCGTTTTGATGCGCTATGCTGATAGCTTGTTCATCATAATAGGCGGTACCGGAACGGAAAAACAGGGGACGTTTACCTGTGAGTTTTTCGATCAGATCCCCGTTGCCGTTGATTTCACGTGCAA